>NZ_JBYSWK010000100.1:0-2350 GCF_058781025.1 Heyndrickxia sp. FW510-T9
ACGGGGACGGTTCTCTTGTTTCTTTTCAAGAAACAAGAGAACCGTCCCTTTGTTGCTCTTACAAAAATCTACATTTTTTTACAAAAATGTGAATTCACCCGGGACGTATTCCCTATCAGCCCTCGAGGAAAACATGAGAACCTTCACTTCGTTGCTCAAACACTCTTGCTTATATGCCGATAAGGTTTATAGAGGAATGTAAATATTCAATTAATAAAGTTCCACCTAGGCTAACAGAGCGGAGATGATAGATAAAATGGATAGTAAAAGTAAAACAAGAGGTTGGCTGATCGGAAAGCTTGCTAATCAAAACCAGAATGAAAAAAATAGCGAGCAGGAAATCGCATCAATGGAAGGTACCGAGATAGTACAGAGTACTCCTCAAGAAACTGAACCAATAGATACGACTAGCACGAAAAATCTTTTTTCAAAGGATAATCAAGACAAGGTATCGTTGGATATCATCGTTTCGTTAGAAAATATGTTAAAAGATAGACAGCTTATTCTGTATAAAAATAAGGATTTAGAAGAGCAAGTGTATTCGTTAAATGAAATCATTAGCCGTTTAAAGCATGAACAAATGAAGAAAGACCAGCTTTTACAAGAAAAAAGTAAGGAATTAAGTGTTCTAGAAGGAAAGCTTACGAAGAAGCAAATGAGCTATGATCAGCTTTTGGAAGACTATAAAGACTATCAAAACACTTCTAATTTGGAGTATGAAAAGGTTACAAATCTACTAGAGATCGAGAGCAATAAATATAATAGACTTTATGAAGAATCTACTAATATTCAGCATCAGCATATCCAAAGAATTAATCAGCTTGAAGAAAGAATTCGAGAATTAGAAGTGGAAAATCAAAATTATCTGGAGCAGTACCGTAAAATCCAGGAAGAAAAAAATCAATTAATGAAGTCCATTAATGATTTTACAGAACGGATGTCATTCTCATTATCCGCTCATCCAACTGATTTTACTAGTCAAACCGAATAGATTAATAGAAAGGCGGATCAACTTGGAAATCTACCATGGAAAGTTAATAGAACTAATATCCATTGAAAAACAAGACAATCACATTTACCTACATGTTAGATTATCAATCGACCAAGAAGATTTGCTTTTTTGGGAAATCGATCATGAGACAGCGGAGAATTTAAGAGCTGCAACTGTTTTTGATGATAAATATATGTACAGATTATCTCTCCACTCTCAGGGAACTGCAGAAAACCAATACAAAAGTTATATTACGAAAACATATAGAGAATCCAGTGAAAATATCTATTTTTCATGTTCAGAAGAATATAGTAATAGACTATCAGCTATTAAAAGCATTACGGAATCTAGTAAGCTTGATTCCTTACCGTTTCTTATGAGCACGATTCATGGGAATGATAGTAATGGGGAAATAGCTGAAAGGCAAAACCAAGAACAGCTTCCTTTGAAACATCGGACATTAACTTGGTTATCCGTAGCTATAATTAGTGCGATTTGTATCACACTTTTTCTATATGTTGGCCATTCTGACTTAAATAAAATCGTATTTGCACAAAAACCAACTGCTAGTACAGTTAGTAGTAAAAAAGGCATTAATTTGGAGAGTAAAAAGGAGAAAGTATATCCTATAGTAAACATTCAAACAAAGGCTAAACGCCCTATTAAAAAGACGCCTCCAACCCTAAATCTCAAGCATAATGTGAGCTATAGTATTCCCGCTGGATATGTGGCGCTTTCCTTTGATGATGGACCTTCTAAATATTCAAAGGAGATTGTAAATATATTAAAGAAATATAATGTAGGTGGAACATTTTTTTATATAGGTCAAAATGTGAAGAAATACCCAGAATCTGTGCGATATACATATACAAATGGATTTGTGATAGGTAATCATTCTATGAATCATCCGGATTTCACGAAGCTTTCCTATAAAAGACAGAAGAAAGAGCTTCTGGAAACTAATCGATTAATTACACAAATCACTCACAAGCCTGTTGAACTTTTTAGACCGCCATATGGCGCAATCGATGATAATACGAAGAAATTAATGAAAAATAATCATTACAAGGTAGTTCTTTGGAATAAGGATCCAAGAGATTGGCAAAATCACGATCCAATCCAAATTCTTCACTACATAAAAAATTCCCACCCTTCTGGGTCAATCATTATTCTCCATGAGAATAAAGCGGTTGTCGACGCATTGCCAAGCATCATCGCCTACTTAAAGAGTCAGGAATTAAAGATGGTTAATTTGCATTGAGGGAACACGGGGACGGTTCTCATGTTTCTTTTCAAGAAACATGAGAACCGTCCCTTCGTTTACAAATGAAACTTATCAATCCATACAACGTATATATC
>NZ_JBYSWK010000101.1:0-1830 GCF_058781025.1 Heyndrickxia sp. FW510-T9
ACCACCGTACGTACCGTTCGGTATACGGCGGTTCGAAAGTTTTATGGTATCAAATTATTATATGGGAAAGTTGCTTCAGATTTTGGCTTTCCCAGTATTTGTTGTTAAGTGCTCGATTTATTATTTGATTATTAGATGAGTGCCAAATTCCCTTGCGGGTATTTGCCATCTTATACGCTTCCTTTGACTCGATTCCAAGCTTTAGTAGGTTTCGGTATTTGGATGATACTTTCTTCCATTCTTTCCATCTACATGCCCGTAATCTTCTACGTATATGTTGGTCTATTTTAATGGCGTAACTACGTATATCGCCTATTTTAAAATAATTACCCCATCCTTGTATCAAATAATTCAATCTCTTTATTCGATTACTCATCTTTGTACTCCAACTTCGACTAGTAAGCTTCCGTATCTTATCTTCCAATTTTTGTTTGCTCTTTTTCGGCACGTATACCCTTGTTTCTTTCTTGCTTCGGTAGAAGCTCATTCCTAAGAATATTCGTGCGCTGGGCTTTCCCACCGCGGTTTTCTCCTCATTTACCTTTAGTTTTAATTTATTTTCGATAAAGGTGGTGATACCTGTCTTAACTCGTTCCCCAGCCTTAATGCTTTTCACATAGATATTGCAATCATCTGCGTAACGAACGAATTTATGTCCTCGTTTTTCGAGTTCTTTGTCTAACTCATTTAACATAATATTACTAAGTAATGGACTAAGGGGACCGCCTTGCGGGGTTCCTTCTTTGTCGTATGTAACCACGCCATTCTCCATCACACCTGCATTTAGGAATTTCCGAATCAGTTTAAGAGTCGGTTTATCCTTGATATACCTAGCGACCAGCGACATTAGTTTATCGTGTTGAACTCGATCAAAGAACTTTTCTAAATCCATGTCTACGACATATTGATAACCTTCATCTATATAAGCTTGTGCTTGTTGAATTGCTTGATGAGCACTTTTATTTGGACGAAATCCGTAACTATATGGGCTGAAAATAGGGTCAAATAGTGGAGTTAGTATCTGTACGACCGCCTGTTGAACTACTCGGTCTGTAACTGTTGGAATTCCCAATTTACGTTTTCCACCATTCCCTTTTGGAATTTCAACCCTTCTAACAGGTTGTGGAGTATATTGTCCCGTCCGAATTTGGTAAATGACTTTCTCACTATTTTCTTTTAAATATTGGCGTGTTGCTTCTATATCTTTCCCATCGACTCCCGCAGCACCTTTGTTTCTTCGTACCCTTTTAAAAGCTTCGTTAAGATTGTCACGGTCTGTAATTAAATAAATTAGTCCATTTGATTCCATATGTGTTCCATGTGTTCAGAAGTGAATGTGTACGGTTCCACTCTTCGCTCATTGCCTCCACGTTCCGCATTTCGGCTTTGAAGAAGTCTTACGATTAGCTGTGTCATAACCGCCACATTATCATCTAACCATGTTTCACTCCTTTCGTTCAGCCCTTCCCATTTCTGGTACTATGGCTTCTGCTGACTTCTGACGGTTCAACCTATTTATCACTAAATAGGTTCCAAAAAGGGTTTCCATCAGATCTCCCGGGGTAAGTCCGTCCACTTTCACCTCATCCATCTGCCACATTTATTGCCGTTGTTTCTGGAGATATTTCGGATTTCAGTTTGTTTGGCAACCTCATCCAACAACGACAACCTCGAATGTGATTCGTGTACCTCAGACCAAGGTTTTGCCTCGAGCTTCCTTCAGATTCTGCGTCACCGCAGACACCCTTGCTTTTGGCTAGTGGTTCGCATATCCCAACGTCCACAGTGAACTTTCATCACCTAGTTGACGGACATGCCCGGCACACCAAA
>NZ_JBYSWK010000102.1:0-1806 GCF_058781025.1 Heyndrickxia sp. FW510-T9
CAAGGATCGAATTGAATCCGTGAGGATTCTAAGAGTCCCAAGTATTGAGTCTAATTATTTATGTGCGAAGTTTGAGTGACTAATTAATAAATTGGAGGAAAATATCATGATAAAAAATTTACAAGATACAACTACTATGCATAATGGAGTTAAAATGCCATGGTTTGGATTAGGGGTTTTTAAAGTAGAAGAAGGACATGAGCTAGTTCAAGCAGTTAAAAACGCGATTAAACACGGATACCGCAGCGTGGATACAGCGGCAATTTATGAAAATGAAACAGGTGTTGGTAAAGGAATTTTAGAAGGAATAAAAGAAGCAGGCATTTCACGAGATGACTTATTTATCACATCCAAAGTGTGGAACGCTGATTTAGGATATGAATCAACATTAAAAGCTTTTGAGACAAGCTTGGATAAACTCGGTTTGGAATATTTAGATCTATACCTTATTCACTGGCCTGTCGAAGGAAAATATAAAGAGGCATGGAGAGCATTAGAAACTCTATATAAAGCTGGAAAGGTTAAAGCAATTGGAGTTAGTAATTTTCAAATCCATCATCTTGAAGACTTGCTTAAAGATGCGGAAATAAAACCAATGGTAAACCAAGTGGAATTACATCCGCGCCTTACCCAAAAAGAGCTTCTATCTTACTGCCTAGAAAATCACATCCAGTTAGAAGCATGGTCCCCATTAATGCAGGGACAATTATTGAATCTGCCAGAGTTAAAGGTAATCGCTGAGAAATATAATAAATCTGTAGCCCAAATTATTTTAAGATGGGATTTACAAAACGGCATCGTCGTTATTCCAAAATCCACAAAGGAACACCGAATTATCGAGAACGCGGATGTATTTGACTTTTCACTATCCGTTGAAGATATGAAGACCATTGATGCTTTAAATCATGATCACCGAGTAGGTCCGGATCCTGATAATTTTGATTTTTAATTTCTATTAAAAAAGGTGGCCATTGGGTTAACGGGTTCTGTTTTGACGTTCAAAACTTAAAATAGCAACCTATTTCGCAAGCTAAATAACACACAAAAAACACCGCTAAAACTTTTTGCGGTGTTTTTCTTTAAAAATAATTTCTTCTTAAACTAAAGCACTCTTCGTGGGACAAAAAAAGATCGCCGTAGCGACCTCATCTTCTTTAACTATTGCAGCCGTTAGTTCATGAAGAGATTATCATCTTAATAATTCGGAATATTAAATAACTATATAATATTTTTATTGTACTCTAATTGTTTTTGAACTCCTGACCTATCAATTTGAATCCAATACTCGGAAATTTTTTCATCTTCTATCCTATATACGGCACTTGTCATTTGAGTTATTGGAAGTCCTGTAGGTTGATATCCATCGACTACTCCTACGTGTGTACCTACTTGTTTCCAGCGGACATATACTTTTTGTCCTTGTACCAATAATTCTTGAATTTCTAAAGAATAATTACCATATGCCTCAATCATTTCGCTGACGTGTTCAGCATAATCTTTAGGGGTCCTTAAGACTGTTTGTTCTTCCTCGGATGTAATTTGATGAGCCAGTACTTGTTCGGACATTAATTGATTTGAGTAGTCAGGATTTTTACCTGATCGTACTTCTTCAAAAAATTTTCTAATTATTTGTTCTGGTGTCATTTGAACACCTCCCTATTTATTTCAATGCTTATTCTACCAGAATTGATTCTATTATTACTATCCAACTAACCTTCCCCGCTTGTTCAATAATCAAAACCACCAGTGTGAACTGGTGGTTTGCTCTGCGGCTGAAAGCCTCTCTTACCGGCCTTGGCCTTAAAG
>NZ_JBYSWK010000103.1:0-1605 GCF_058781025.1 Heyndrickxia sp. FW510-T9
GTTCTCTTGTTTCTTTTCTAGAAACAAGAGAACCGTCCCAAATAGGCCACTCATTTTATTTGTTGAATTTGCTTAATTTCTTTTCCGTTATTAATTAATAACTCTCTATTTAACCAACTATTTAATTGTTTTTCTTGATTTGGTAGTAAGTCGGCAAATTCAATTCCATATGTTACATTTTTATTATTTAAATGATCGTGTCTACGAACAATTTTTCCCTTTAAGGAAAAAACTAAGCTATCTAGTTGAAATGAAATGAGGATATTAATATCAGATCGAACCGGCAATTCATAGTCACTTACAAATTTGATACCAGATAAACTAATATCTTCAATATATCCTTCAATTGTTTTATTCTTCAACCTTTGAAACTTCTGGTCTCCGAAACGATTAAATTTAACAATACAATAAACTCTATCTACATTTACCCTAAAGTTTTTCCGTTTATTAATAAACGGTGGTGTTTTCGTCGGTATTTCTATTACTTCATTTTGTATAGTAGTAGATTCTTTTCTATTCTTTTTATTACTCCAACTATGTAAGAATATGATCAGGAAACTACAGACAAAAATGATTATCGATAACGAAAGCATTATCATCTCCACTGTTAACACCCCTCACTTTCTGGTAAAAGTGCAGGTTTTCCGAGGAAATAGCCTTGAGCATATTGGACACCTATCTGCTTAATTATATCAAGACTTTCCATGTCTTCAATGCCCTCTACAACCAAGTGAGAGTTGAATTCCTTGCAAAATTGGTATAAAAAACGTACTATATCCTTTTTTTGAGATGAGGCCCTGATTCCTTCCATGAAATATCTGTCCAATTTCACATAATCAGGCTGCAACTCAATAATTGATTTCATTGAAGAAAATCCTTGGCCAAAGTCATCAAGGCCAAAACGGAAACCAAGTTTTTTAAGATGAAATATACCTCTTTTGAAAGCTTCAAAATCCATGATTTCGTTTTCATTAATTTCTAATATTATTTGTTGACTTGAAACACCTTTTTCGTTAATAATTTTACTTACTAAGGTATGAAATAATGGATTAATTAATGTTGACGGAAAAACATTTAAAAACAATTTTTCATCCCTTAAAGTATAACCTGCATTTATGTAGGTTATTAGAGCTTTATGGACAGACCGCGAATCTAGTTCATAAAGCTTTTTTTTGTTTCTTGCCCTAGTAAAAGTGATTTCGGGATCCATTAATTCCCCGGTTCGAAAAAGTCCTTCATACCCCACTACTTTCCAATCTTGTATATCATAAATTGGTTGATAGTGATGAAAGAAGTCGGTTGTGATTACATTGCTTAGAGACAACTACCCCTAACCTCCTTATTCAAAATTAAAACACACAACCATGAAAGGGATTGTGTGTTATCGTTGTCCCCCACTCATTCGGTAACCCAGCCACCATAGCATATGCCTTAGGTCTGAAGCTTTGCGTCCTTATCTTTCAATAAGTTTGCCATTATCGTGTACAGGTTTTTTTGATATAACTACTCCATAGAATATACTATTATAAAATTTGACAAAAATCTACAATATTTTTGAAAAAATATGAATTTTTTTAGGACATATTCCCTAAGCACGGTGGAAAC
>NZ_JBYSWK010000104.1:0-1599 GCF_058781025.1 Heyndrickxia sp. FW510-T9
GAAGTGAGGTTTTTTTAATACCACGCTTGAAGCTCTTTAGAACCCCCGGCATAGCCAGGGGTTTTCGAAACCATAAAGAAAAGCATTCCTCGTTAAAGGAATGCAAGGTTACGTTCTTTTACTCACTCTTTTCGAAATAGTGTACTGGCCTAATTTCTATCCTCCAGCCTAATTCCTCTCCAGCATCCAACTGTGTGGTCGGATGTAAAGAAGCGATACGTATTGCTTCTTCCATATCATTTGCCTCTATTAGGAACACACTACCTATTCTCTCGTCGAACTCGACTAAAGCGTTGTCCGTTACCTTGATATTTCCGTTCTCTCGCCGTAAGGATTTGACTTCCGTTTCCACACCAACATCCATCATCACTTGACCACTCATATAAAATTTCTGAAGGTGGGGGCTACATTCGCTCATAATAGCTTCGATTTCACCTTTCGGAAGAACATTCATTTTCTCTGGACTTAAGTAACCAAAACACAAGAATTTCATCTTTAATCTCCTTTTAATTTGAATTTATAGCTTATCAATGAGTCTTGTATATAAGAAATTCTATGAGTTTTAAATATTTCCTTCTTGAACTCCCGTTTGTTTAAGTACATTTCTTCACAATATCTAAATATTTATTTTACAATGTAATTAAATTCGATCATTAAAAAGTATTGTAAATAGTTTGGTTATAGAAAGTTCTATGGCTAAACTTTTTCATATGCGAATTGGTATACCAAATTCACAACATTTACCGATGAAATGCCTTTATATCAACAAAAAAAGACACCGAAATAGTATGCGTTTTGATGTCCTTTTTCATATGCTATTTTTAAACTTGTACTTCAAAACAGAACCCGTTACCATTTGGTCACCTTTTTTTGGGCTTAATTTCCTCGTACTTCTGAAACCATTCCGGAAAGGCTTTTTTAAATTGTACAGGTTTGAATTTGCCATTTTCTTTTTTCACAACGATATGAGTGGTTGTCCCTTTCGCACATACTTCCCCTTCGCCATTCACAATTTGGAATCCGTATACTGTACGCAGTCCTTGGTTTACATCCACCCATGTTTTCACAAAAACCTTATCACCTAGTTTTACTGGCTGTTCATATGTAATTTCAAGATTATAAACTGGAGCATAAAATCCTGCTTTCTCCATTTCCATATAATCGTATCCGATATCTTCTATCAGCTTGGTTCTTCCTAATTCCAACCACTTGATATAGTTCGCATGATAAATGACTCCCATCATATCGGTGTCAGCATAAGAAATTTGTATTTCCTGCGTCGCAACATACATGTTATCCATTCCAATACTTCCTTCCTCGTTACTTTTACATTTATTTTATACCATTGGATTTGTATGTTCTAATAGGAGTGTTCCCAAACCAAAATGTTCGCTAAGGAAATCAGCTTATTTACGAATGAAAATCTTAGTTACTGTCTCAACCTAAAAATGCTTAATACCATTTGCAATTAATAATGGAAATGGTACAACCTCATTGCACGTAAAAAGTCTTTTCTTTATCGAATGCTGTTTTCGCAAAGATTGTTGCTTTCGTATAAGTATATAATCTTTGAAATGGATAGGATTCGCGCTCTTTTCT
>NZ_JBYSWK010000105.1:0-1531 GCF_058781025.1 Heyndrickxia sp. FW510-T9
ACTCAAACTTCGCACATAAATAATTAGACTCAATACTTGGGACTCTTAGAATCCTCACGGATTCAATTCGATCCTTGACAAAATGCTCTTAAAATATAAAAAACACCTCATTCTGTTATAGTGGATTTGTCGAGAATACACTACCAAACAGAAGAGGTGCCTCCTATATGATAGAGCATAATGACCAAAACAATCAACTACCAAAAGAATTAAAATCAGTATTTAATGAATTAGAGATTTCCAAACATCTTCGAAACTCTGGGATTAAAAAGAGATTTGGGTTTACATGTAACTATCTGTTTCAACTTGTTTTTTGTCTCATTTTTCATCACAAGAGTTGGTTTACCCTCCTACAATCTAAGAAGGGTGACCGTTATCCAGCCAAAGACGTTGTGTATCGTTTCATGAATCATTCAAAGTTTGCTTGGCGTCGCTTTTTAACATTCTTAAGTGCGAGTACTATTCAAAAAGTTGATACTCTGACGGATTCGGATCGTCCGAAAGTGATGATAATTGATGATTCCATGTACGATCGAAATCGGAGTAAAAAAGTAGAGCTACTCGCTCGTTGTATGGATCATTCTTCTTTGAACAAACGCTTCTATAAAGGATTTCGTATGCTTACTTTGGGTTGGTCAGATGGTTTTACTTTTATGCCTCTCGACTTCTCATTATTGAGTTCAAAGAAATCACAAATCAATGGAATCTCCGAAAACATAGATAAGCGTAGTTCAGGATTTAAACGTCGTGTAGAAGCTTTAGAATCAGCTCCAACACTTATTCCAGCTATGATCGAAAGATCATTAATTGCTGGAGTGACTGCTGATTATGTCCTAATGGATACTTGGTTTACACAGCAGCCTTTAATACAATCCATCGTTGAGATTGGTATCGATGTAATCGGAATGGTCAAAGCAACAAACCAACGTTATTTAGTAAATAACCGAAGACTATCTTTAAAAGAACTCTATTCTTTTGCCACACCTATCCAAGACAAGAAAGGTATTTTGCGTTCTATTCACACAACAATGGCAAACGGGATAAAGGTAAAAGTTGTGTTTGTTCAAAACCGAAATAAAAAGAGCGAATGGTTGGCAATTCTCAGCACTGATTGCACGCTTTCTGAGCAAGAAATCGTGCGTATTTACGGAATGCGCTGGGATATTGAGGTCTTCTTTAAAACAACCAAATCTCTATTACGCTTACAAAAAGAATTCCAAGGAATGTCATATGATTTACTTATTAGTCACACAACTATTGTATTTTCACGATATATCGTCTTGTCGTGGCAGAATCGCTGCAACACAGATCAACGTACATTAGGCGGACTATTTTATGAACTTTGTGATGAAGTAAACGAACTTGATTGGGCTGTCGCTTTACAGCAATTAATTGAGCTTCTTGAAGATACCCTAAAAAATACAAATAAGAAAATCCAAAAACTAATCAAAAGTCAACTTCAGCGATGGATCGGTGGCCTTCCCAACTATATCAAGGTGTATTTGTCGATTCCAATCTGCGAAGTTTGAGT
>NZ_JBYSWK010000106.1:0-1346 GCF_058781025.1 Heyndrickxia sp. FW510-T9
ATTCGGTGGAAGGGATTCTCACCCTTCTTTCGCTACTCATACCGGCATTCTCACTTCTAAGCGCTCCACCAGTCCTTGCGGTCTAGCTTCAACGCCCTTAGAACGCTCTCCTACCACGGACACCACAAGGTGTCCATCCACAGCTTCGGTGATACGTTTAGCCCCGGTACATTTTCGGCGCAGAGTCACTCGACCAGTGAGCTATTACGCACTCTTTAAATGGTGGCTGCTTCTAAGCCAACATCCTGGTTGTCTAAGCAACTCCACATCCTTTTCCACTTAACGTATACTTTGGGACCTTAGCTGGTGGTCTGGGCTGTTTCCCTTTTGACTACGGATCTTATCACTCGCAGTCTGACTCCCAAGCATAAGTATTTGGCATTCGGAGTTTGTCTGAATTCGGTAACCCGATGAGGGCCCCTAGTCCAAACAGTGCTCTACCTCCAATACTCTCATCTTGAGGCTAGCCCTAAAGCTATTTCGGAGAGAACCAGCTATCTCCAAGTTCGATTGGAATTTCTCCGCTACCCACACCTCATCCCCGCACTTTTCAACGTGCGTGGGTTCGGGCCTCCAGTAAGTGTTACCTTACCTTCACCCTGGACATGGGTAGATCACCTGGTTTCGGGTCTACGACCTCATACTTATTCGCCCTATTCAGACTCGCTTTCGCTGCGGCTCCGCCTCATCAGCTTAACCTTGCATGAAATCGTAACTCGCCGGTTCATTCTACAAAAGGCACGCTATCACCCATTAACGGGCTCTAACTACTTGTAGGCACACGGTTTCAGGTTCTATTTCACTCCCCTTCCGGGGTGCTTTTCACCTTTCCCTCACGGTACTGGTTCACTATCGGTCACTAGGGAGTATTTAGCCTTGGGAGATGGTCCTCCCTGCTTCCGACGGGATTTCACGTGTCCCGCCGTACTCAGGATCCACTCTGGAGGGAACGAAGTTTCAACTACAGGGTTGTTACCTTCTTTGACGGGCCTTTCCAGACCTCTTCATTTACTCCGTTCCTTTGTAACTCCGTATAGAGTGTCCTACAACCCCAAGAGGCAAGCCTCTTGGTTTGGGCTTCTTCCGTTTCGCTCGCCGCTACTCAGGAAATCGCGTTTGCTTTCTCTTCCTCCGGGTACTTAGATGTTTCAGTTCCCCGGGTCTGCCTTCATTATCCTATGTATTCAGATAAAGATACTACCCCATTACGGGCAGTGGGTTCCCCCATTCGGAAATCTCCGGATCAAAGCTTGCTTACAGCTCCCCGAAGCATATCGGTGTTAGTCCCGTCCTTCATCGGCTCCTAGTGCCAAGGCATCCACCGTGCGCCCTTACTAACTTAACCT
>NZ_JBYSWK010000107.1:0-1267 GCF_058781025.1 Heyndrickxia sp. FW510-T9
ATTAATAGGTGATTTTAGAAATTTATTTTTTCTAAGAAAGAAGGAGAATAAAATGATACAATCAATTGTACATATTGCTTTAGTTGTTAAAGAGTATGATGAAGCAATTGAATTTTACACAAAAAAGCTTCATTTCAAGTTAGTTGAAGATACATATCAACCAGAGCAGGATAAACGTTGGGTAGTAGTATCACCACCAGGCTCGTCTGGGACTACAATATTACTTGCAAAGGCTTCAAAACCAGAACAAGTATCCTTTATTGGAAATCAAGCGGGTGGTCGGGTTTTTCTATTCCTTGGAACAAATGATTTTTGGAGAGACTATAATGACATGATGGAAAAAGGAATAGAATTCGTTAGAGAACCAAAAGAACAATCGTATGGTATTGTTGCGGTATTTAAAGATTTATACGGAAACCTATGGGACTTAATTCAATATAAGGAAAATCATCCAATGTTTCAAAGAGTAAAATAGATTATACCTATATGGAACTCACATTATTTGTTGGAAACAATTATTGTGTAGGTGAAAATGTGAAATATTGTTCTTAAAGTCACAGGTACATTCCTATAACAAGGGATGTTCTTTTCTTATTGAAGTAAAGGGCGGGTTAGTTAAAGAATTAGGTTTACTTGCAAATAATATTAAAAAATGCTATTATAAAATGAATTATTTTTGTTCGGTGTAAAGGATAGTATAAGTAATAACTTTTCGTCTTGATGATCACTGAGAGCAAGGATAGTAATACATTGGTGTGCTAACACACTAGGAGGCAACAATCATGGAAAAAGGTAAAGTAAAATGGTTTAATGGCGAAAAAGGTTTCGGATTCATCGAACGTGAAGGTGGAGAAGATGTATTCGTTCATTTCTCAGCTATCCAAGGCGAAGGATACAAAACATTAGAAGAAGGTCAAGAAGTGACTTTTGATGTTGAGCAAGGTCAACGTGGAGCTCAAGCAGCTAACGTTCATAAAGCTTAATTATATTGCCAAACTTAGAGAGACTCTTTTATAGAGTCTTTTTTTCATTCTCTAAAAAACAAAAATCCCCACTCACTAATGAGTAGGGAACATGAAAACAGTAAAATGGTAAACACATTGTAACATATAATTTGAAGGATTCCTAATGTAGCTTTAAAATAAAGTTTGATCAAAAATACCTCACAAACCCACATCTTATGTTAAATTAAAGGCTGTTTTCGCAAAGATTGTTGTTTTTCGAAAAGATTTAATTCTAATCTTTTTAGCTTAATGGCTCTAGCTTT
>NZ_JBYSWK010000010.1:0-116560 GCF_058781025.1 Heyndrickxia sp. FW510-T9
TAAGCGGAATTTTTCCGTCTATTTATTAGATCGGTTACTGGACCTGTCCCCCAACATAAACCTTCATTTCCATAGATTTTCTTCCGCTTTTAACGTTAAAACTTGAGAATCGCGACTACCGTCAACATAAACGGTACCACCTTTTGCCCCACCTTTATAAAGGCGCTCATAAACCTTTTGAACTTGTTCTACGGAATATCCGCGCGGTGCATTTACCGTTTTCGAAATGGAACTGTCAATCCATCTGGAGCCACATTCTTTTTCACAGTAAATCAATAAATCAGCAAGTCCCATCACACCAAGACCTACACGATGGCATACTACATATAGGAAACCAGATGGATTTTGTCCATTTTTTTCCAAATGTAGAAACAAGCAAATTTAAGAGATTGCAAGAGATATAATGAGATTTAATAGAGAAAATACTCAAAAACTGATAAATTCACATGTTGCAAAAGAAAAAGTCCAATAGAACCCCTATGATTAAAGGATTTTCTGTCCATTTGCATTAACTAAAAAAAATAAATATTTTTGTTGAAATTTTTTGTAGTTTTAAAACAATCGGATAAACTTTTAAATCTTGTAAGTTTTATTAAAATGTTTTGATTCATGTAGCTCAGACGAATATAATAGATATAGGTTATTCGTAGAAAGGAGCAAAAAAAATTGACACAATGGTATATTTTGATCATCGTAGTAGTAGCGGTTCTTGCTTATACTCTTTATAATTATTTTGCACAAAAGAGAATCGTTAAAACATTAACAGAAGAGGAATTTAAAGAAGGATATCGAAAAGCTCAGCTTATCGATGTTCGAGAAGTAAATGAATTTGAAGGCGGTCATATTCTAGGTGCCCGTAATATTCCTCTATCTCAACTGAAAATGAGAATGAAAGAAATTCGCCCGGATAAACCTGTTTACCTATATTGCCAAAGCGGAATGAGAAGTGCACGTGTGGCTCAAATGTTAAACCGCAAAGGCTACAAAGACTTATATCAACTACAAGGCGGCTTTAAGAAATGGACTGGCCGTATTAAAGCAAAATAATAAAAACCGCAGTTGACTGCGGTTTTTTATATAAAAAGACTAATAGGAGAAATGAAAGTATGTTTATACACTCTATTCAATTAAAGAATATAGCCCCCAGTAGTCATTATCCTTTTTCATTGCCTATCTTTGAGCAATTTCAATCTATTCATTTAACAAATCCTATTACTATGTTTATCGGCGAAAACGGAACTGGAAAATCTACTTTTCTTGAAGGAATCGCAGCGGCCTGTCAGCTTCCGGCTGCAGGTGGCGCAGAAGTAAATGATGACCCAGATTTACAGCACGCAAAGGAGTTAGCAGATTCTTTCTTTATAAAATGGAGAGAGAAAACAAAAACTGGATTTTTTCTTAGAGCGGAAGATTTTATTACATTTACAAAACGAATCAAACAAATGAGATTAGAAGCAGAAAAAGAATTGAATTTAATAGAAGAAGAATACAGACATAAGTCAGCTTATGCAAAATCCTTAGCATCTTTGCCTCACAAACGAACATTATATGAACTAAATCACCTCTATCAAAATGGTTTGGAAACAAGATCTCACGGGGAAAGCTTTTTAGATTTCTTTCAAGCACGAATCAAGCCGAATGGGCTATATTTACTCGATGAGCCTGAAGCACCATTATCTCCAATGCGTCAACTTACCTTGATTAGTATTATTCTCGAAGCGGTTCAAAACGGCTCGCAATTTATCATTGTCACTCATTCTCCTATATTAATGGGAATTCCTGATGCAGACTTATATTCCTTTGATTCACATTCACCTGAAAAAATAGACTTTGAGGAGACGGAGCATGTTCAGATTACAAAACAATTTTTGGAATCTCCACAGCGCTTTATCAAGTATCTATGATCAAATACGCGGGGTGCCTTGCTCATCTGCGAACGGATGAGTGAAATTTGTAATCCTAATTTCACCGAGTAAAATATGAAGTTTAATTTTACCGAGTGAAATTTGCACTATCAATTTCACCTGATGTTGACTTATCGTAAGGAGGAGACGGAGAAATCCTATAGGCACTGAAGCTAGACGTAGACAATTTCCCAAAAAGTTATCTACAGGGTTAAATTTTATAGTTACCTAAACGAAGAAAATGGCCTCTTCAAAAGAGAGGCCATTTTTATTATACTTGATATCTTAAAATCGGCTTACGCGCTGCTTGTGTTTCATCAAGTCGTTTGATGACAGTGCTATGTGGAGCTTCTTGAACAATCTCAGGATTCTCTTCCGTTTCTTTTGCAATTTGAATCATTGCGTCTATAAATGCATCAAGTGTTTCCTTCGATTCTGTTTCCGTTGGCTCAATCATCATACACTCTTCCACATTTAGCGGGAAGTAGATAGTTGGTGGATGGTATCCGAAATCTAACAGACGTTTTGCAATATCTAATGTACGAACGCCTAATTTCTTTTGACGTTTGCCGCTTAATACAAATTCATGCTTACAATGACGATCATATGGTAGATCATAATATTCAGCTAATCGTCTCATCATATAGTTCGCATTTAAAACTGCATTTTCTGTTACCGCTTGTAATCCGTCTGGTCCCATTGTACGGATATACGTATATGCTCTAACATTAATTCCAAAGTTTCCGTAATATGGTTTTACACGACCGATAGATTGTGGACGATCATAATCAAAGGTAAATTCTTCTCCTTTTTTCACGATAAGCGGTTTTGGCAAGAATGGAATTAATTCTTTTTTCACTCCAACAGGGCCAGAACCAGGTCCGCCACCACCATGTGGTCCAGTAAATGTTTTATGAAGGTTTAAGTGCACGACATCAAATCCCATATCTCCTGGACGAGCTTTAGATAATACGGCATTTAGATTTGCACCATCATAATACAATTTACCGCCAGCATTATGAACAATCTCAGCCATTTCAAGAATATTTTCTTCAAAAAGACCAAGAGTATTCGGGTTTGTCAGCATTAATGCAGCTGTATCTGGTCCAACTAAACTTTTTAAATGATCTAAATCTACTAATCCATTCTCATTAGACTTAACAGTAATAGTTTCAAGACCTGCTACAGTAGCGGATGCAGGGTTCGTACCGTGAGCTGAATCAGGGACAATTACTTTTGTTCTTTGAAGATCTCCATTTGCTTCATGGTAAGCACGAATCATCATTAATCCAGTCCACTCACCGTGAGCACCTGCTGCAGGCTGAAGAGTAACTTCATCCATACCAGTAATTTCGATTAAATGCTCTTGTAAATCATATAATAATCCTAAAGCACCTTGGACAGAACTCTCATCTTGTAAAGGATGAATATGTGCTAGTCCTGGGTAACGGGCCACAACCTCATTAATTTTTGGATTATACTTCATTGTACAAGAACCTAGTGGATAAAAACCGGAATCAACACCATGGTTACGCTTTGACAACGCTGTATAATGACGCATAATATCTAACTCAGCTACCTCTGGAAGATTTGGTTCATCCACACGGAGATATTCTGAAGGAAGATATTCCGCAATATTAGTTTCTGGAACATCTAATTCAGGTAAACTGTATCCTACACGACCTGGTTTCGTTATTTCAAAAATAAGGGCTTGATCTGCATTATTCATGGCTATCCCCCAATTCCTCTACGAAGTTATCAATTTCCTCTTTCGTGCGCAATTCTGTTACCGCTACAAGCATATGATTTTCTAATCCAGGGTAATCCCTTCCTAAATCATAGCCGCCAATGATACCACTCTCTAATAATTTTTGATTTACTTCTTTAACAGGCTTTGAAAGTTTAATAACAAATTCATTAAAGCTTGGTCCATTAAAAGCTACGGTAAACCCTTTATCTTTAAAAACATGCTGTGCATATTGGGTTTTATGGATATTTTGTGAAGCCATTTCTTTCACGCCTTTTTTACCTATAGCGGTCATGGCTACAGATGCTGCAAGTGCATTTAAAGCCTGGTTGGAACAAATATTGGATGTTGCCTTGTCACGGCGTATATGCTGCTCGCGAGCTTGCAAGGTTAAAACAAAACCTCTTTTTCCATTCTCATCCGTTGTTTGTCCTACTAAACGGCCAGGTACTTTTCGCATCAATTTATTCGTAACAGCAAAATATCCGCAATGTGGTCCACCAAATGCAGATGAAATTCCGAAAGTTTGTGCATCACCAACAACTATATCAGCTCCTAAAGTACCAGGAGATGTTAGAACTCCTAATGCAAGTGGATTACTTGAAACAACAAATAGTCCTTTAAATTGATGAGCAATCTCCTCAATTTCCTTAAGTGGTTCGATTTGACCAAAGAAGTTTGGATATTGAACAATTACTGCTGCTACATTATCATTTATTTCCGCTTTCAATACATCAAGGTTTGTAACACCATTTTCATGAGGAATTTCCACCACTTCAATGTATTGACCTTTTGCATACGTTTTTAAAACTTCACGGGATTCAGGATGAACCGCTTCAGAAATAAGAACTTTCTTACGCTTTGTTTGACCACAAGAAAGCATTGCAGCTTCTGCAAGAGCAGTTCCCCCATCATACATAGATGAATTGGCTACATCCATACCTGTTAATTCACAAATCATCGTTTGAAATTCAAAGATTGCCTGTAATTCACCTTGAGAAATTTCAGGCTGATATGGTGTATAGGCAGTATAGAATTCTGATCTAGAAATGACATGATCAACGATGGTCGGAATGTAATGGTCATATACACCTGCACCTAAAAAGGAAACATTTTGTTTCAAGTCTGCATTTTGAGAAGCTAACCTTGATAGTTCTTTTAATAAAGCTGTTTCGGATTTTGCTTTTTTAATATTATATTGACCTTTAAAACGAACTTTTTCCGGAATGTCCTGGAACAATTCATCAACAGAGTCTACCCCTATTGCAGCCAACATCTCTTTTTGATCTTGTTCTGTCATCGGCAAATAACGATGCGTTGTCATGTTTCGGTTCTCTCCCATCCTATTTTTTTACCCTTTTATAAAATGGTGTTGGCACAACTTTAGCCTTTAATAATTTCCCACGTATTTCTACGTTTACTTCTTGACCAATTTCACTATTTTCAATATTGACTAATGCAAGACCGATGTTCGTTTTGAACGTTGGAGATTGTGTCCCTGAAGTTACTTCACCTATTTCAATTTCATTCGCGAATACTTTGTAGCCATGTCTTGGAATACCCCGATCAATCATTTCGATCCCGACAGTCTTACGTTTTAAACCAGTTTCTTTTTGGGATGCTAATGCAGTTTTACCGATAAAATCAGCATCTTTCCCTACTTTCACGGCAAAGCCAATTCCCGCTTCCAATGGGGAAATATCCGCAGAAAGCTCTTGTCCGTAAAGAGGAAGAGTTGCTTCAAAACGAAGAGTATCTCTCGCACCTAGACCGCATGGTAATACTCCATCTTCTTTACCAGTCTCTAATATAGCTCTCCATAAGCTTACTGCATCTTCTGTTTTACAATAAATTTCAAAACCATCTTCCCCTGTATATCCAGTTCTGGATACAAGTGCAGGTGCAACCGTAAGGTTAACATTGGATGAAAATTTAAAAAATTTAATTTCTGATAGATCTTTATTTGTTGCTAGTTTTTGAAGAATTTCCTCTGCTTTCGGACCTTGAATAGCAAGCTGCGCAATGCTATTTGAAATATTTTCAAGCACCACTTCGCCGGAAACATGCTCCTCTAACCAGGCAAAATCTTTTTCAATATTCGCCGCGTTTACAACGAGTAAAAAATCTTCATCTGAATATTTATAAACCAATAAATCATCAACGGTCCCGCCATTTTCATAACACATTGCAGTGTACTGGGCCCCGCCATCTGCAATTTTTGCAATATCATTTGTCATCATTTTTTGTAAAAACGCTAAGCTGTCTTTTCCTTTTACCGTAAATTCTCCCATATGAGATACGTCAAATAATCCAGCTTTTGTTCTTACAGCTTCATGCTCTTCCTTAATGCTGGAAAATTGCACTGGAAGATCCCAACCACCAAAATCAATAGTTTTTCCACCATATTCTTTATAAACATCAAACAATGGTGTTCTTTTTAATGACATTCTTTTTCCCCCTCATTTGATAGTAGATTTCTTACTATGCCTCTTTTTATGCAGAAAGACATAAAAAAGGACAGAAAAACTCTACATAAATAAGTCGAGTTTCTCTGTCCTTTAACCTGAAAGTTTACCATCGTAATGGTTTTCCTCTTGGGTGGCTTATTGAAAGCGCTCTCCAGAGTTGCGTCAAACAAGAGTCTTTTTGCCTGAGAGATTCACAACTTTCGTTATTTGCTCCTTCGGCGCTGCATATTCGCAGTCTCTCCCCATGTTCTCATTCGCCTATATTAAATTAAAAAGTGGGCATACTAAGAAATAACGGAAATGTCATGCTTTACTTTATGTTCAAGCTATTTTCATCCTAACATTAAACACTTATTTCAGCAATCATTTTTGGAATAGAATAGGATAGAATTTTCATCTATTTTATGTCCTAGGATCAAAGATTAAGGAGTGGCATGAATGACGATCAATATTGAATTTGATCAAGTTTGGGGAGAGGAATTATCAGAACGGTTCGGGAAGGATGGTCCATGGGGAAATTGGGAGCTTTATAAGTTAGCCATTGAAATGGAAAAACATTTTATTATCCCTGAATTTGAAGGATTACAGGCTCCACAGCATTTAGCAAACCTTCAACCGTTGCCACATCAGCTAGAGGTCGCAAGACAAGTTGTTGAAAATATGAACGGAAAAGCAATCCTTGCAGATGAGGTTGGTCTTGGGAAAACAATTGAAGCCGGACTAATCCTGAAAGAATATATGATTCGCAAACTGGTGAAAAAAGTTTTGATTTTAGTACCTGCCTCTTTAGTTTCTCAATGGGCTTTTGAGTTAAATACGAAATTTCATATTCCCGCTGTTGCACAAAAGAAAAGCTATGTATGGGAACAATTCGATTGTGTTGTTTCATCCATCGATACAGCGAAAAGAAGTCCACATAGAGAAAAAATATATGAACAAAATTATGATTTAGTGATAATTGACGAAGCGCACAAACTAAAAAATCATAAAACTAAAAACTATGAATTTGTTCAAAATCTAAAAAAGAAATTTTGTTTATTATTAACGGCAACCCCTATCCAAAATCGAATTGATGAAATCTTTCATCTAGTTTCTTTATTAAAACCTGGACACTTAGGTAATCAAACAGGGTTTATCGATAAATATAAAAATGGGGATCTTCAAGATGACAAGCATCTAAATGAATTAGTAAATAAGGTTATGATTCGCAATCGCCGTGCAGATACTGGGATCGAATGGACAAAGCGACATGTCAAAACGGTTCTAATAGATTTCAGTAAAGAAGAAAGAGAACTTTATCATGCGATTGATGTTTTAAAGGGAAATCATGATTATGTTGCAAATGCCGGATTTACGATTATGACTTTGCAAAGAGAAGCCTGCAGCAGTAGAGAAGCTGTTTATTATACTTTAAAAAACATGCTAAAAAAAAGGGAAAATCCAACTCAAGAATTTGTGGAAAAAATACAATTCCTCATAAAAAAAATCGAAATCGTTAAACAAAATTCAAAAGCCGAAAAAACACTCGAACTTATTAAACAAATAAATGATAAAGTGATTATTTTTACAGAGTACCGAGCAACCCAACTTTATTTACAATGGTTTTTAAAGCAGCATGGTATATCTTCTGTGCCATTTCGCGGCGGATTTAAACGTGGAAAAAAGGACTGGATGAAAGAGCTATTTCAAAAACAAACCCAAGTATTGATTGCAACGGAAGCTGGTGGAGAAGGAATTAATCTTCAATTTTGCCACCATATGATTAACTTTGATTTACCATGGAATCCGATGAGGCTGGAGCAAAGGATTGGACGTGTACATCGTCTCGGTCAGGAAGAGGATGTACATATATATAATTTTGCAACGAAAAATACGGTGGAGGATCATATTCTGAAACTGCTTTACGAAAAAATTAATTTATTTGAGCGGGTAATTGGTGAACTGGATGATATCTTAACACGCCTTGAATTCGGCAAATTGGAAAACCATTTGAAAGATATCTTTCAAAATTCCAATTCCGAAGGCGAAATGAAAATAAAAATGGAGAACTTAACAGAAATGATTCAATTTGCTGAAACGATGAAAAAACGGGAGGAGGAATCTATGCATGCAACAGGAGGAAATTCATCAATATCTTGAACGTTATTTCTTAGCTAATGAATGCGAAATTTTGGAGAACCAAAATAGTTATTTATCTGTGCAACTAACCATTGATATGGATAAAGAATTAATGAATCGTCCTTTCTATTGGCATTATTTAGAGAAAACAGGTGGTATTCCTAACCCTGCAAAATTATCCATTATTACAGATAAGAGTAAAACTCCTGATGAAGTGAAAGGAGAAATGATCCATTTCGGAGCACCTCGCCTTCATCAAATATTTCAATCGACGAAAAAGCTTGCTGGGTTTATCCGATTATTTGAAGAAACAAAGATTTTTCATAATCAGCAAAGGCCATTGTATCCTTGGTTAGGTGTAAATATTAAAATCTCTTATCAATGCGATCGCAAACGGGATGTATTTCGATCTATTGGCCTTAACATGATAAATGGTGTGTTAGTGGAAAATTTCCAAGACCATTTACAAACAAAAAAGCTCACACCAAAAATACCTGATTTATGTTTTACACTATCCCCAATCATTATGCCAAAAAGCGGAATAAATAGGATCGAAGCATTTTTAAAGCAAGAATTACTAACAGAAGATCACGAATGGGCGGAAGATGCAAGACAAAGATGGGAAGAAGATTTAGCATTATTAGATCATTTTTATGAAGACATGGAGGAAAAACCGGAAAGCTATCAAATAGAAAAAGAAGCTTTACGCGAGCAATACGAACCCATCATTAAAATAGAAATTATTAATGGGGGACTTTTCTATTTAACACAACCGAGTACGAATTAAAAAAGGAAATAGAAGAGAAGACTTTCAGCCAACTCTTCTATTTCCTTTTAAAAATCATCAAAATGGCAAATGGTATCATTCCAAACCATCTGTTTAAAATTGGGGATTTTTCTAATTTTCGTTGCAACCGTATTTCTTTTCTAGCTGTCTTTGGAGTATCGAAGTGTTTTACAAAGGTTTGTGTTATATATTTGATATAATCATTCGTCGACACTACAGACACACCCCCTACTATTCGAAGTGTGCCCATTGTTGGTCTAATTTATTCTCTTCAATATTTCGTTAGCTGCTTCATCGATACTTAAATGAGTCGTATCAATAGTAAATTTCGCCGTATTTTCATAAAATCGCTTTCTTGACTCATATAACGATTTTACATCCTCCAAGGTTTTATTTACAACTAGTGGCCTGGAGGTATCATTGTCGATTCTTTCCATTATTTTTTCAATATTACATTTAAGAAAAACAGATGATCCGATCGATTGGATAAATTCTCTATTTTCTTCTCGTAGAATAATTCCGCCGCCTGTCGTAATAATTCCTCTGATGTTTTTTGTATTTACAAGCATTTCTGATTCTTTATCCCGGAAATAAAGTTCTCCTTTTTCAGCGAAAATTTCAGATACTTTTTTCCCTTCTTCCTGTTCTATTAATTGATCCGTATCAAATACAGGAATATGAAGATTTTGAGATAATTTGTGGCCAATTGTTGTTTTTCCAACACCCATAAAGCCAATAATATAAAATGGTAGCATCTGCCCTGAGCTTCTCCTCTCACATTTCGATCCATTTAGAAATTTGCTTTTCTTCTTGATCATAAATTAATTCATTTTTCGTCTCCTGTCCATATGACAGATTCGTCGCAAGGATAATTCGATATCTATCATCACCAATTGTTTCAATTTGATACGAAACCATCCCCTCCTCAAATGATATCACACCTTGATTCCTTATATTTTGCTTTTCGATTTGTTCCACTATGGTCTTCATCGCTAAGGAAATCATACTATTTCTTATATAATACCCTTTTGTTTCATGAAGATAGCGAGATTCCGATACATAAATTTGGACAGATGAAAGTATAACGAAGAAAATAACAAAAGTGACCATCAGTGTAAACGGTAAAATAAATCCTTTATCATTTTTCATTCATCTTTCCCCCTTATCAAGCGATCTTCCTTAACCACTACATTAAAAAATGTAAATCCTGCATTTTCTTGATAATCATTTGTAAATTGAATCACCAGATTAATATGATTTTCTTTCTTAAAGAACTCGGCTTTTCTTACCTTTTGTAAGACTACTTCATGCCCAGTATCATTTACTCTTCTACGCAGCAATTGGCCATATATTTCATACGTAACCTTTTCTCCATTTACTTGTAGTATAAGCTTATTTCCATCACTATCTACTGCGCTACAATTCCTTATTTCTCTTCTTAACTGCATTAGAAAGATATTCCACTCATACGTATCCTCGGTTGATAATGAATGATTGATATGATTAAACCCTTTTATTACTAAGGGAATTAGACTTAAGATTGTAACTGCAATCATTAATGTGACCATACTCTCGACTAATGTAAAACCATTTTCATTTTTCCATTTCTGTAACACACTTTTGCCCGTTCTCATAGAAAACACATGCTTTCCACTTCCCATTGTTAGATGATAATTGAACCTTGTACATTTTCCCGTCAATATGTTGGCTGATAATTGGTACGGATTCGTTAATCATTAAATGTTCCGTTGATTCATATAAAAGCCGGTATGCTAATAAATTTTCCTTTTCTGCTTCTAATTTCATGATCATCTGAAACATAAGAGGAAACAAAACGGTAGCAACAAATAGAATCGCAGCAAAAGAAACTAATCCTTCCGCTATCGTAAATCCCCTCTCATTACTGAACACGGAACCTTCCCCTTCCAATATTAAAAATCAATTCAAACGATTGTCCATTTATTTCAAATGCAAGTGTTCCGAAGTTGCTAATATTCCCATCCCGTAAAATACTGAAGGAATTAAAAGAACCATTTAAGAGTTTTACAGACGAGGTTAAGGACCTATTCACAATTAATTTTCCTTTAGCAGTCTTCATCATATAACGGTTATTAGCCGGATAAAATTGAACCGTTACTAACTCTTGATTGCTGATCGTATATGTTTGAGCATAGTACAGATCAGCTTCTAGTTGTGAAATAATCATATTCTTTTCTAATGTGTTTTTAAGTGGCTTAAAACTTGCAATACTTAGTGAGAGGAAAATGGTGAATATTAATAGAACGATTAAGGTTTCGATTAGTGTGAAGCCTTTGTTTCCTAGATAAGCTTTCAAGAACTGCTTCCTTTAGACTCTGTAACTTTTCCTTCCGAGTCAATGTTTAAGGCATTACCGTTTGGGCAAGTAGTCCTTTCTTCCTTCAAGTATTTTTCTTTAACAAGTTCAGATACGTCATTTGGATATTTATGAAATTCCATTTCATAAGCTTCAACTTGCCCCTGGACCATATTCACAAAAGCCTCACAACCTTTATTATTAATGTTTTTGCTATGCTTCGTGATATTTGGAATAGCAACAAATATTAAAATCGTGATAATGAGCAGAACGACCAACATTTCTATCAACGTAAACCCTTTTTCATTTTTTACTAATTTCATATAAATATCCTCCTTAAATAGAATCCATCATGTCAAACATCGGCAGCATTATGGACATATAGACAGCGAGTACTAATAACCCAATAATTATAAACATGATAGGTTGAAATATTTTAAATAACATTTCACTTTTTTCTTCCATTTGTCCAAGACAAAAACGGCTATAATATTGTAACTCTTGGTCCAATCTTCCATTTTTTTCACCATGTTGAATAACAATGAATAACTGAGGGTCGTAGAAGGAAAACTTGGAAAGGGAGTTGGAAAAGGAATAACCTAATGTCAGATCTTTACGAATCAACTCTGCTAAATTTTTAACTAATGGACGGTATTGTTGTGAAGCCATGCAGGTTAAAACTTCATTGATGGAAATACCACTTTGCAATAAAAAAGAGCATTCTCGCGCCAAAAATTGGCTATTAAACAATCGAAAATAGAAGCGAATAATAGGAATTCGCGCTATCCATTCTGCTTTTTTAACAGGTGTGCTTCTTGAAAAAACCAATTTGGAAAAAAGGACTATCAATAAAACAATTACTCCAAAGATGGATATAATTAAGGGGCCTTTTTCCATAAGCTGAGTGAAAAATCGAATGAGTGGTGAGGGATGATAGTCCATTGAGGTATAGAGATCCGCAAATTGTGAAAGCAATAGTTTCTTTAGAAGAAATAGAATAATGATGAGTATCCCCATCAAAACCAGGGGATATTGTAATAACTTCATCATTGTTTTACGTTCAGCATCTCTTTTTATTAAATACGTTCCAGCTTCCTTTAATGCGGGTGCAATATTGCCATGTTTCTCAGCGAAAAACATTTGAGCACAAGCTTTTTTGTCGAAGTGCTCTTCACTGAGAATTTCATGAATCGGTATTCCATTTTGTAATTTCGTTAACATACCCAGTGTAAATAGACGACCCTTTTGATCTATTCTTCCTAAGAAGTCAATGGCATCTGCCATAGAAAATCCATTTTGCAGCATATCACCGAGTCTATTTAAAAATATACCCTGCTCTTTTAAGGTTTGCCTCTTCCGTTTCAAAAACCCAACGATCATATTCTTGTTTAGAGATAAATCCAAGTGCAATCCCCTTTCGCAATGTTTCTTTTAATGTGAAATATTGGTACGAAATACTTTCACCATTTGCTTCCTCTAATACATGCTTCAATGATTTTCCATGTAAAAGTTCATAAACTGCCGCTCTTCTTTTTTCGTGATAGTGCGGACAATATTGGGAACATTTGTCCCCACAAAACGGACAGAGAAGTGTAACAAGTCGTTGAGCTGTTATTCCAATTAATGTTTGCTCCATTTCATTTTGATTTATTCCAAATTCCAACAGTCGGTAAATCGCTCCCTTTGCATCCCTTGTATGCAAAGTACTAATCACTAAATGACCTGTCAATGCCGCTCTTATTGCAATTTCAGCCGTTTCCCGATCTCGAATCTCTCCCACAATTATTATGTCAGGGTCATGCCTTAAAATCGCTCTCAATCCATTGCTATAAGTTATCCCTGCTTTTTCATTTACCTGTACCTGCAAAAAATGTTCATTTCTAATCTCAACAGGATCTTCTAATGTAATTACATTTCGCTTATCCTTATTTGCACATTTCTCCACTAATGTGTACATAGTAGTGGATTTCCCACTGCCGGTTGGACCTGTAAAAAGTAAAAGTCCATGCGAGTGCATTAATAGGGACATGAGTTTATTTGCACTATTAGGGAAAAGTGACATGTGCTCAAATGAAAATGTTTTTTTATCTGTTAGGATTCGAAGTACTAGGCTTTCTCTGGAATTTGCGGTTGGGAGAGTTGAAATTCTTAAGGAAGTATTTTGGTGTGGAAAACTTAGCTGAAAGGAACCACTTTGAGGTTTTCTTTTTTCACCGATGTCAAGCGAGGCCATAAATTTGAAATGGGATACAAGTCTTTCTCCTATTGTGACTGGTAAGGGACGGTGTGGGGTTAATCTGCCGTAAAGACGAAAATGTGTAAGATAATCATCTTGCCTAGGGATAATATGAATGTCAGTCGCATTCAATTTAATCGCCTGCACCAATAGTAAATCTGCTACTTTTTCAATGGACATATAAAATAAAACACCACCTTTTATTTTCGTTAAGACTTTATTCGACAAAAAGGTGGATATTCCTGCAAGAATTTTAAAATAATTAAAAATTATTATATATATAATTTTTATTTGGTACATTAAAAAATGGAATGACTGTGTTGTTGCTATCAATGGTCTTACTATTTTCGAGCTTTAATAACAAAAAATAAACAAAAGCAGGGAGTCAAAATGGATAACCACTCTCTGCTTTAGTTATGAATACTAATTTTTAACTATTTGATGATAGAAATTCGTCTAACGCTTGTTTGTTTTGAGCAAGGTCTATACTTAGTACTTCACCTACATTGTCATATCGTTCATTTGTAAAGGATCCATTGACTGGAATTCGCATAGTTTGTAATTTGCTTGACTTGCTTGTGAGCACGTCTTTTCCCAATGATAAAAGGGTAGGTGTGTCTAAGTTTGTGTCGACATATGGGTCAATTACACCCATTACTTTAGGTAGTTTTAATAGGCTTGTCAGACTGTAAGCTTGATCTTTCAATTTGCCAATCACTTCTTGCTGCCTCTGAACTCGACCGAAATCACTTAAATTATCGTGTCTAAAACGGACATAACCTAATAATTTCTTACCATGTAGCACTTGTTTTCCCGGGTTCAATGTCATCCCTATTCCATAAGACATTTTAGACGGAATATCCACTTCAATCCCTTTCGGCGCAACGACATCCACTACTTTCTCAAATCCCTTGAAATCAACAACCGCATAGTAATTGATATCTATTCCAAAGTTTTCTTTAATGGTTTGTCTTAGAAGCTCTGTTCCACCAAAAGCATAGGCAGCATTAATCTTTTGTTTTCCATGTCCTGGAATATCAACAAAACTATCTCTCATGATAGAAATTAATTTTGCTTGGTGAGTATTCTGATCATAATGTGCAACTATTATAGAATCCGTTCTGGCATGTTCTTCCCCACGGGAGTCACTACCTAATAATAGAACGTTTATTTTTCCAAATTTAACTTCATCACCTTTAAATGCTTCTGAACTTTTATTATCATCTTTAAAACTCCCGTCCTTTGCCATCTGGACACCTTGTTTATATTCAAAAAACGTATAAATACCTACACCAAAAGTGATAAAAACTAATAATACTACTATTACACGTCCCCATCTTACACGCCTTCTTCTCCTTTTTATCGCCATGTTACTCTCCTTGTATAGTATTTATGTATGTACAATAATAAAAAACCTATTAATAATATGACATAACATTATTTCACTCGGATTACAAAGCTATAAAAATAATATGAACTAACATTTCACAAGACTAATTACGTATCTTTTTTTAGTAAAATAAAAAAACATTTCCGCTATAGGAAATGCTTTACTTGGTAAAGATATAACATTAATATGTATCACTTCTTATTTTTTCATTAAATAGTAACGATCTCTGTTTCTAACAATCTCAAAGCAGTTTTTAAATCTATATCTTCGAAGATGCATTCAGGAGTCTAGGGTAAATCATGATGCGATTGAATGTTTTTTCCCACAAATTACTTTAAATTAATTGAACGAATAACCAAAACCACAATCGTACCTATAATAACGATCAAAAAGATGATCATTTCCCAAATGCCAATCCCTACCTTGTTACCTAAAATTGAATTTATCCAACTCCAACTATTGTATACAAAGAAAATCGTGATCTCAGACTTTAGAACAAGAACCATTAATCTTGCATTTTTATATTGAGCCACCATATTACTTTCTGTCAGGTTAGGAAATTTATATAGATGTGGGAATTTTTCCGAAATTGTTATGCCACCCCAAATAAACAAAGTCATTAAAGGAAGGATCCAAACAAAACCTTTTCTTCCCCATCCATCAGCAACATCATTCCCATTAAAGTGAATCGGAATTCTGTTTGGTAAAGTTGGGTATAACTTTATCACATATATTAAGTTTCCTATTATGATAAGCAAACAAAGAATACCTAAAAAAATCTCACCTTTTGACCTTGGGATGTTTAACTTAGGTGGCTTTTGTATTTGCATAAATCTTTCACCTCGTATTTTAAATATACGAACATAGGCGGAAAGTAGTTTCATTCATAATGAAATAGTCTGGCCTTGAATAAAGATTAATCCTCGGAATCAGCCCTGTACATTCCGATGTTTGCTAAATTCTTACCTGTTATACACAACATCATACCATTTTTTTATGATATGATTTATAACCGTTCTAGAATCCTCTCCTCTATCCTTAAAACCTAATCGAAAATATAATGATTTTAAAAAATTCATCGTGTTCGTTCTTTTACTGTAAAAATTGAATGAATAGCTCTCCATTTTAAATGTATTTTCTAAAGCATGACTAATTGATTGGAGCCAATCTCCTAACATCTCATCGTTCATTCCATTATCTATCAGGGCCTCAATCGCGAATATCAATCTTTCATCCTCATCATTTACATAAATTCCATCCTTAAATAGACAAGAGCGAATAGCTTCTAGTGCATCTGGTATTTGTGACTCACAAAAAGCAGGATGTACAATAGCTGTTGCTAACAAGTCTGCTCCATGCGCTATACTATGTGCCCATCCTTTTTCTTCCACATATCCGCGAACATCCTTTTCTTTTTGTAAATAAAGAAAACTACTTTGAATACTTTTTTCTACAAGCTCCTTTGAAAGAAATTTCCCTTCGATATCTTGGTTTAATATCAACTGTGCAGCGAGAGCAGAAAATGAACGTTTAAATACCGAATCTGAATTTTCTTCTCCAATTTCGAAAAATAAAAAATCTGCTCCTATTCTAGTTTCCAAAATTTTTTCCATTAGATTAAAATCAATCAATCTATTATTCACTAGCCTGAAAAAACTTGAATAAATCAAATTATCCCTTAACTCGGAATCAGTATCTCCAATATTTTTCAACATATTATCGATCAATTCTTCCTGACTTAATCTAGAAATCTCTTCATCCTTCATATCTTTTAACATTAGTAGTTGATGCTTTAAATTCATTTTTCCATTCCTTCTTTATGATTTTGTCTATATTTTTTCAGAAGCTGCCTCTTTTATCATTTCGAGTGCCTTCTTCATATCTACATCTTCGATAATATGCTCCGGCGTCCATGGTATATGTACATGTGGGATAATTCCGACTCCAGTCATTCCTCTTCCTTCGTTAATTCTGGAAAGTCTTGATGTTGGGTACCCTAGTTCAAACAGACCATCCCAACTTTTAAACGCTAAATTAGCATAATCATTTACCCCTAGTGTTGGTCTTCCGATTACTTTTACTTTCGAAGATTTTTTGCAAGTATCTACAAATGAATCTCCCGAACTAGCACAAGTCACATCCGCTAAAACAATAACTCTTTCCGGATTCCTACTCCCCTCGATAATTTCAACGGTCTTTAAATCCGAGAAATCGAATTCTACAAATCCTCTTCCTCTGTTTTTCTCCCACTCCCGTATAAAAATATTAAGCACCTTATGTGTACCTTCGTCTTCTACTTCTTCAAGGGTATTTTTCATATCCTCTGTTATCAAATGGTAATTATTTTCAGTGCAATTTATTAGCATAAATTCTTCATCAGGATTAATATTAGTTAATTTTTCAGGAAATAAATATGAAAGTAGCGGATAATAAGAGGCATCACTTCCCCCATAATTTATTCTTACGTCAATAATTAAATCCTTACAATTATTTAAATTCTCTTTGCTATCTTTAATAAGTTCATTGATAGCATCTGGATTATTAAAATCCGTTATGGTCATTAACAAAATATCATTCTCTAAATGTTGCAGCGAGTACTGCGGAATATATTTAGCCTTCTCATATTTTTTTAACTCTAATAGGATCATTTCCCCGTTCAAATTTTCAATCTCGCAAAACGAATATTCACGGATAATTTTGTCCCAATTCTCCCTTTCTTGATTATTTTCACCTAATCTTCTTTTATGAAGCTCCATTAATACCGGTATTTTTTTATTTTCAAGGGAAACGATTGAATAGCCTTTTTCCACTCTTGTTTCCTTTCCGACGGAAGTGATATATAATCGATCCTCATATCTTCTTACCTTAAATCCAACATCATATTGCTTTTGGGTTTCATTCGTTATTAAATTAAAAAGGATATGATGATCCCTGAAATCTAATAAATAATCCTGTACGATTTCTGCAAACTTAGCAGGAGTTATTTCCTTCTTTTCTTCCAAAACCTGAATTTCCTTTGCGTAATGATCTGGATTATCCCAGCCTTTTTTATCTTCACAACCAGAATAATCGTTATGTGTAATTGAAACAATTTCTTGAAATATCTCTTTATACATGATATTCACCCTTTAAAATGAATTAGTAATAATTCCCTATACTTACTAAATTCACTACCATTTCAAATAATTCCTTCTAGAATGGATAATTCCCTTCGATATATTCCCTCCACTTTCGAGCCATATATAGCCGCGACTGCATTCTTCTTTCCGAATATGGCTCTTCCCCTTCCCTCCAAGGTGAGTCAAGCTCTACTTCGAATCCGGTGATTTCTTCTAATGCTATACAGCGATATCCAAAGGTAGCAATTCTATTTTCTCTTGCATCTTCCACCATTCCTTCTAATAATGGTGCAAGTAATCTTTCATCTTTAAGTCTTATTGCTAATTTCGTCGCATTAAAACGAATATCCTCGTTATGATCATTAATTAATTTAGCTAGGATTGGGGTGAATTTATGCCAAATAGATTCATATTTATTAAGAACGTAAAGTCCAGCCATTGTGACAAAAGAGTTTGAATCTATTAGAAAACTTTCTAGTTCACCTTTTTTAATTTTTTTAAAATTGCAAGAAAGGACAAGGAGAGCAGCCACCCGGACTTTATCTGATGAGTGGTCAAGGTAATTTCTAATGGATTCCGCTGCACTGTTTGTAACACCTTCCGGAAAAAAGGATATTAGTATCTCGTATTCATTTTGTTTAAGCTCCAGTTCTCTTAATCTCTCCTTTTCAGACTTGGATTTATATTTTTGCCAATTAGAATAATGGGATTCTTCTACCCTACTAGAAGTTGCACATTCCAAGGAATCCATAGAAATTAATCCAGCTTTTAACTCCTTCCAATTGGGATGACTTATTGTCCCGTTCATAATTGCTATTTTCATTTTCCAAGCGTCCCAATCAGGATTTGCTTGCCACAAACATGCTGCAAACCCTAATACGATTGGACCGGCAAAAGAAGTCCCCCACTCTCTGGCATACGGGAAAGGAAGATTATCCTCATTTGCAGTAAAATGATTCCGTTTTTCTTCTTCATTTTTAGAAGGAAAAGGTAACATTACATTTCCGGCTGGAGCTAACACATCAGGATTCCATTTCCCGTCAAATGTAAGACCCCTACTTCCATGAAAAGGAAGAATGTTATCTTTAACATTTTTATAAGGGCTATAAATTCCCCCTACATTTAAAATAGAAGGGGATACAATTGAACTACTTGTTATTTCTTGAAAATTTCCTGACGAAGCGATTAGTAATAATTCTTCACTAACTAGTTCTTCACATAAAACACGAATTGGATCTACCTGCCATGGAAGTAACCCTGTATCTACTTGCCCAACAATCGTTAAAACTGCACCTCGTATTTTGTAGTTCTTCCAATTATGTTTTAACCAAAGTAGCGCATTAATAGTGCTTTCTTGGATTTCTCCACTGATTTCCAAAAGGTAAAGATTTGCCTCGAGTCCAGCACCTGTATAAACCCCATCTGATAATGCACCCGATCCCCCTGCTGCTGAAGCAGTATGTAAACCGTGTGTTGCTAGTTCCCACTCGTCTACCATCGGTTTTAACTTTATTGGTTTAGAATTACTTCCTTCAGATGATTTAACTAAATAAGTATTTCTTCGATCATTTGATGCAATATCAGGATGCGATGGGAACTTCCCATCGATTATTGCTATATTCACGTCTTTTCCAGTTAGTTGCTCAGGAATTTCAAGAAACTCTCTGATTGATGGCCATTTCATATTCATATATAATAAACCTCCAAATAAATATTAATAATCATTAAGAAATATACTAAACAAACTCATAGCGACTAATAATTTTGTAAAGAGAATGGACGCTTTGAATGGAGAGTTTGATAATCAATTAAGTGGAGGACATAGGATCCGTTATTCCTACTAAATAAACTATATTTTAGAGATAGGAGGACACTGGTTCCGTTAACTTTGAAAAAACATTAGGAAATCAGCCCTTTTATAAACAATAACGGAACCTAAGTCCGCAAACACACGGAAATAGCTCATTTTGTCACAAATAAAGGAACTGGTGTCCGACTTTAACATATGATGTTCATTTCACATTTATATTTCAATAGAAAAGACCAAATCATCTACGATTTGGTCAAGCTGGTTTAAATGCTTTTCTGAAAAAATGTACTTATCATAACAACTTCTTTAGCAACAACATATCAACTACTTCTCTTGGTCTAATATCTTTGGATAAGCATTCCTCAAAAGACAACCAAACTGGTTCATATGTGCCCCTATTCCTTTTTATATCCGTGAATTCTTCTCCCTTTCCTGTTCCAAATTCACCATTTGTAATTTCTGCCAAGTAAATATATTGCGTTCCATTGTACTCCACTGTTCCTATAAGACCCTTGATAATAATCGTTACTCCTAATTCTTCATATGCTTCTCTAATTGTAGCTTCCTCCGGCGTCTCCCCTTCTTCAATTCCTCCGTCGGGAAAAACAAAATAAACAGTTTCTTCCCGCTTTCGTTTTATGAAACCGATACTTTGGTTTTTCTTATTTACAATAACTGCAGATCCTCTGTTCCTCAAATAAACACATCCATCCAGTATCAGTGAAGAATCTTTTTCCAAAAAACTAATTTTACTTTTATTGTAAACGGACATACTAATATTGCCAAGTTATTAATGATTAATTTTCAGATTTTTTTGTCGTAACATGTTTTGAAGTATGGAGGAGAAGATGAAGTGAAAAAAGCAGCACTTGTGAAGAAGGTAAAATTTGTGCTTAGTCCTTTAAAAAAATATGCTTTTGATAGCGGATTTCGGAGTAGAGCTTTATATACAAATTGTCTGGAGAGAAAACCAATTAAAGAAAAAACCATATTATATGAGTCTTATCATGGGCAGAGTATGACAGGAAATCCATATGCAGTATTTAAATATTTGATTAAAAAACAACAATATAAATATTATCAACATATTTGGGTTGTGCAAGATTTTTCAGTTGTCCACGACGAATACAAAAAAATCCATAACGTTAAATTTATCTTAAAAGATAGTGAACAATATATTCATTATGTAGCAACTGCTAAGTATTTAATAAATGATACAACATTCCCATACTATTTTCAGAAAAGAAAAGAGCAAATTTATGCAAATATTTGGCATGGAACTCCACTTAAAACGATGGGAATCGATATTAAAAATAGAGGATTTACCGATCATAAAAATATACAGCGCAATTTTCTTTTTTCTAATTACATGGTTAGTCCAAACCGATATACAGCAGAAAAGCTATTACACTCTCATGATGTTTACAGCATCTTTAACGGAAAAGTTTTAGACTCTGGATATCCACGTGTTGATCTAATGTTCCATGCGGATAAGGATGTGATAAAAAATAAATTAACAGTTCCTCCTAATAAAAAAGTAATCCTTTACGCTCCAACCTGGAGAGGAAAATTAGGTAATGAAAAAAATGAATGTGAAAAACTATTAAAAGATATACAGGTCATAAAAGAACAAATCAGTGATGAATATGTCGTTATACTGAAGTCCCATTATTATGCTCATAAATTCTTTGAGGAACAAGGGCTGGAGCATTTGTGTGTTCCAAACACACTAGATACTAATGAGGTATTATCCATTGTCGATATTTTAATAACAGACTACTCAAGTATTTTTTTTGATTTTCTTCCTTCCAACAATCCAATCATCTTCTTCGCATATGATGAAGATGAATATCAAAGGGAACGAGGAACATATATTCCAATGGATGATTTGCCTGGTCCGTTATGTCATACCTTAGACAGTGTGATACATTCTATTAACAAGATTGAACAAATAAAAGAAACATATCAACGAAAGTACAATGATTTTTTAACAGAGTTTTGCTACCATGATGACGGAAATGCAACACGTCGTTTTGTCGAAATTGTCTTTGAAGGAAAAGAATCAGATAAACTTTTTCAAACAGTCTCAAATAAAAGAAAAATACTCATTTATTGCGGTGGTTTTTTGAATAATGGCATTACCACTTCCGTAACAAATTTATTAAATGCCATCGATTATGACCACTATGATGTAACCATTATTGATTATGCTGATAATGACAAGCAAGAAAAATGGAAAAACGTCGAAAAGTTAAATAAGAATGTTAGATTTCTACATAGGGTTGGGGCATGGAATGCTACCTTGTCCGAATGGTATCGTCATGTACTGTTTCTTCGAAGTGGCGCTTACAGCAAATCTGCTGAAAAAATAGTACCTAAAAAGATGTATAAAAGGGAACTAGCGCGGATAATCGGAAACACCTCCTATGATATTGGGATTGATTTCAGTGGCTATAGTCCATTTTGGGCTACCTTAATTGCTTTCGGAGATTTTAAAAAGAAAAGTATCTATTTACACAATGATATGGGACAGGAAATAAATAAAGTAGTAAATAACAAATATCCGCATCGACAGAATCTTAAAGTAATCTTTTCTTTATATAACTATTTCGATAATGTTGTTTCCGTCTCTAAACTTACAAACGAACAAAACAAACAAAGTTTGAAAAAAGTTGTCAAAAATATAGACGCTCGGATGAAATATGTTATTAACAACATTGATTATGAAAATATCCTTTCGCAAAGAGAGGAGTTTTCCGAGGAATTTGTTATAAAATTCAAGGATAAAAATTATATGTTATCCATCCATAATGATCATCACAATCATCTGGAGTTAACTGGGTATCGAGTACCTGATGAAACCGACATTAATTTTATTAATATTGGCAGACTTAGCCCTGAGAAGGATCATGAAAAATTGATAGCCGCCTTTTCACATATCGCTGCAAACCATCAAAATGCAAAGCTATTTATCGTCGGAGATGGGGATTTAAAAACAGCATTAATTGATTTAGTCAAAAATCTCAAATTAGAGGAAAAAATTATTTTTACAGGGCAAATTAGTAACCCATATGCTCTTTTACATAAATGTGATTGTTTTGTCCTTTCCTCGAATCATGAGGGTCAGCCAATGGTACTTCTGGAAGCATTAACTCTTGGCAAACCTGTAATTGTTACCGACATACCTGGTTCAAGAAGTGTCATAGAAGGTGGCCATGGATTAATTGTTGAAAACTCCATTAGAGGATTAATTGATGGGATGGAGCATTTTATTAATGGGAAGGAACTATTGGAGAAACAATTTGATTATGTGAATTATCGAAAAGAAGCAATGGAAATGTTTTATGAAAAGATTTGTTCATCCGAAGATCAAACTGGTTGATACTATTTTTACAGCGAAACACCTCCTTCTATTATCGAGGTGTTTCTTCTTTTAATAATTCTATAAATTGCTTAATAATTCCCGCCGTTAGTCCCCATATCACATACTCTTGATATTGATAAAAATATTCGTTCAAATGTCTAGCTTGCCACTGATAGTTTTCCCCACCAGGAATACGTTGATAAGGGAAATCTTTCTCGGGAACTGCCTGAAAATGAACTTTATAACAATCAGGTGGGTTTGCAATTAAATGTTTTAATGGAACAGCAAACACTTTTTCCACTTCTGAAGTATTTGGACAAATAAGTGTTGGGTCTGAGATATAGCCGACAAATGGATAGATTATCGTTCCAAATGGTGAAATATGATAATCTAATGGCGCAATTATAGAGATCATTTCTTGAGGTATACCTAATTCTTCTGCAGTTTCACGTATTGCTGTAAACTGCTCATTTTCGTCTCCTAAATCCATTTTTCCACCAGGCAAGCAAATTTCACCCGGTTGCCTTCTGAGACTTAAAGCTCGAACTTCGAGTAATAAATGTAATTCTTGCTCTACTTTTATTATAGGTAATAATACAGCATATTTAGTAAAGTTCTGCGCCTCTGAAAAAGTTGGAATGCGATTTCCTAAGCTGGACCTTATTTTTTCTATTTCCACTCTTCCACCTCCATATTTTAATTTCAATACTAACAATTTTTTGCATTTTGATTATACATTAATTATTCGCTTTCGCAAGTGAAATTCCTTTAAACGAAGAATATCCTTAGTAATCTGTCACAACCTTTTCATTATTGATTTTATTTTAAAAAAATTCAACATGATATAATTTAAGTATATTCAAAAAACAAAAAAATCCACTGTATTAGGACGGTGTTGCGCATTTGGTAAAAACAAAGATAAGTTCGAAGAATAATTGGAAGCTGCCTACTTTACTTTTACTAGGGATAGGAATCTCCGGTTTAGGTGATTTTGTTTATCTTATTGCGATCAATTTGCTCATTTTAAACATGACTCATTCAGCAGCAGCAATTGCAGCACTTTGGATCGTTGGACCAATCATTGCCATACTAACAAATTTTTGGTCTGGAAGTTTTATTGACAGAGGAAATAAAAGAAAAATTCTCATTATCACGGATATTGTAAGAGCTATTACTGTAGCCATCATTCCGTTATTATCTTCCATTTGGTCTATATATTTCATGTTAATTATCATAAGCTTGGCAAAGGCTTTCTTTACTCCAGCCTCCACTACATATATTACAAAATTAATTCCTACCCACCAGCGGAAAAAGTTTAACTCTATCAATAGTCTTGTTCGTTCAGGTGCATTTATCGTAGGACCATCGATTGCAGGTGCCTTGCTCCTAATCAGCTCTGTTGATATAGCGATCTATATCAATGCAATCAGCTTTGCAATATCAGCATTCGTTCTTTTCATGATGCCTAATTTAGACCAAGAGTTAACTACAGCTGATTCCAAAATGGTATGGAAAATAAAAACCTTTCTAATGGATTGGAAAGAAGTAATCGATACATATAAGAAACAAGCTTTTGTGTTTATCGTCTATAGCTTATATCTTGTCACCATCATTTTTACCTTCGCTATGGATTCCCAGGAGGTTGTCTTCACGCAAAAAATAATTGGTCTGAGTGAAACAGAATTTAGCCTTTTGGTTAGTATTACAGGAGTAGGATATTTACTTGGGTCATTGTTTGTTTCATTCATGTCGAAACATCTTAGCATAAAACATTTAATTGGATTGGGAATTTCACTAATGGCCATTGGTTATATTATTTATTCGCTCTCTCATAGCTTCCTTACCGCAGTAATTGGTTTTTCGATATTAGGTTTTTTTAATGCCTTTTCTGGTACAGGATTTAGTACGTTTTATCAAAATAATATTCCGGTCGAAAAAATGGGGAGGATTTCAAGTGTCTTAGGAGTATTCCAAAATGCAACTCAAGTTATTTTCCTTTTATTTATCGGATTCTTAGGCGATTTGTTCTCACTTCGATATACTATTTTGATTTTATCGGCTTTTAATTTCATAGTTTCGATAATGATTAATTTCCTTATTTTCAAACCGGAAAAGTATAAGTATTTTACGGAACCCTCAAATGAAAAAAGCAGTATGTAAAAGAAAACATGTATAAAACTGTTAGGCTGATATAAACTAATAATAAATAATCTTTAACGTGAGTTTGGAATTTATCACGTAAATGTCACAAACTAAAATATTGACGTATTTACAATATATATATATTTCCTTTATAATAATAAATTGATGGATACATGGCACAAAGGAGGGATACATATGGATCGCATGTACAGAGTATTAGGATTTTGGACTGCTATTTTTACTGTAACGTTTTATCTTCTAGGATTGGATAAGACTGCTTTATTATTCCTTGGACAAACAGGATTTTTCGTATTACTAAGCTATTTAAAATTATCAGAACGTATGTATATGTATATTTTTGGTGCATATTTAACCGTATTTTTTGCAGGATTTACATACTATACAACTTTCTTAATGGTACCAGGTGCAGAATAATAGTAAAAAAAGACTCTTTTAGAGTCTTTTTTTAATCTGTTTAGCCAGCGCCTATCGGCTAGCCAATGAGCAAGACGCCTACGCTTTTCTTAATACCCATTTAAAAATGGATTGAATTGTATTTCGTTTTCAACAGATGTAACAGGGCCATGTCCAGGAAGAACCATTGTTTCTTTTGGCAGTGTCAATAATTTTTCTTCAATGCTATTCAGTAATTGTTCATGATTACCCCCAGGTAAATCTGTACGTCCAATACTTCCTTGAAATAAGGTGTCACCTGCAAAAATAGTGTTTATCTCTTTGTTAAAAAAAGAAACGCTGCCTGGTGAATGACCTGGTGTTTCTAATATTTCAAATGTAAACCCACCAATTGAAATATTGCCTTCCCCTTTTAACAAAATATCTGCTTTTGAAGCAACAATGGATCTGCCATTCATAAATAATTGTGATCCATTTAAAGAAGGATCTGTTAACCAGTTTTCCTCTTTTTCATGTATATAGACAGGTATTTTAAAGTGAGTCTTTACCTCATCTACAGCGCCAATATGATCAAAATGTCCATGTGTTAATAATATTGCCTGTGGATGCAGCTTTTCCATTTCTAAGTATGCAATTAATTTATCCCCTTCTGCACCCGGATCAAAAATAATACATTCCTTTTGTGGATTATAAAGTACATAACAATTTGTTTGTAATAGACCAAGAGGAATTTGCTTCCATTCCATTTCTAATCAACCTCCACTTCTTCGTCCATTCTATCATGGGAAATGTGGAAAGGAAAAATAATCAAAAATTTTTATCATGAGATTTACAAGGAAGGGCAAACTAGTCATATAACTTTCACTTTTTCACCTCGACAAAATTTATGAGAAAATGTAATATAATATAGAGTGCCATTATTATTTACATATGATTCATTCAAAAGAAAGGGGTTTATGATACATGGGTACTGTTATCGTTTTTGCTCTTGTAACATTGCTATCATTATTCGCAGTAATTAAAACCATCAAAAACAGAAATCCTCTAGGATTTATTTGGGCAATTCTCTCATTGTTTGTTTTTGGATTTTTTACAGTTATGACTGTAATCCACTCAGGATACCCAGCAACTATATAATAAAAAAAGAGCCAAATGGCTCTTTTTTTCATTTTGAATAGTTGATTTAGTTTTTTGCTGATACCTTATTCTGTTTTTTTGCTAGCCATGCTGCCCCTAGAATCCCTGCATCATTCCCAAGAGTCGCAGTAACTAGCTCTGTTGAAGATGCTACAGCAGAATAAGCGAAGCTTTTGAAGTATTTTTGCAATGGATGTAATAATAAATCCCCCGCTTTTGATACTCCGCCACCAATCACAATCTTTTCTGGATTGAGTACGTTTCCAATATTAGCGAGAACAAGTCCTAAGTGGAGAGTAATATGATCGATGATTTTTGCAGACAGTGCATCACCTTGATCCATACAATCAAAAACATCTTTTGCCTCAATAGTACCACTACTTATATTAAGATTCTTTAATGAAGACTCACCATCGTATTTAATAATTGCTTCCTTCGCAATTCTGACAATACCTGTAGCAGAAGCAACTGTTTCAAGACAGCCTGTTTTTCCACAATTACAATTCGCCCCACCTTCAGGGATAATCGTAATATGTCCGATTTCACCAGCAGCACCTTTTACACCTTGGACGATGTCTCCATTTACGATAATTCCACCGCCTACACCAGTTCCTAATGTCACGCAAGCAATATTCTTTGCCCCATTACCGGCCCCTTTCCACATTTCTCCTAATGCCGCACAATTTGCATCATTATCAATTTCAACCGGTAAATTACTTAACTCACTTAATATTTTTGCAATAGGATAATTCTTTGGCCAACCTAAATTAACCGCTTCGTATATAATTCCTTTTTCTTTATCTATTGCTCCTGGAGCTCCCATTCCAATCCCGATCAATAGGTCCCTTGTTTTACCAAGTTCTCCTAATTTATCATTAATCGTTTCAGCAATATCAGGCAAGATATTTTTCCCTTGTTCAGACTTATTAGTTGGTATTTCCCACTTGTGAAGAATCACGCCATCTTCTTGAATAAATGCAAGCTTTACACTTGTTCCACCTAAATCTACTCCAACAATCCATTTGTTCTCCATCGAGCTCACCCTTACCTTCTATTTTTTTCTTTTTCTATTTCCATTCTTAATAATAATAGCGCATTTTGAAATTCGTCTTTTTGAATAAGCTGCATTTTATATAATTCTATTAGCTCCGATTCCATAAGTTGGAGATCAGCAAGCCTTTCCCCAACATAAATAATAATGCCGAATCTTTTTAATAATTGTTGGACATCATATACTGTTTTCACTTGAACACCAGCTTTCTTGTTGACCATTTGCAGCTTTATTTATTTGGACTCCAGTTGATTAAGAAAATCCTTATATTTCTTATCATCGGAATTCTGTACCGCCTTCTCGGCTTCTTTCTTTGCTGCCTCTTTATTTCCTTCATCTAAGTAAAGTAATGCTAAATTAAAATGCGCCTCAGGAAAATTCGGTTCCATTTTTATCGCTTGCAGAAGATGATCTTTAGCTTCTGTATACTTCTGCAATTGAATTTCTGAATAGGAAAGCTGAAAATATGTTACAGCATTCCCTTTTCCTTTTGATACATAGTCGTGAAGTAATTTGTACGCACTATCATATTTGCCATCGTGAATCTTTTGTTGTGCTAGCGTATTCATAACATCTGGCGTCGAATATTTTCCTCCGTGATAGCCCATGTAAAGAGCTCCAATTGAAAGAGCTAATGTGAATATGAATGCACTTAGCTGAACAGTAAGTCTCTTTTTCTTAGGGAAATGTACAATAGCTGCAGCCAAGAATCCCCCCAGCAAACCTCCGATATGGCCAAAATTATCTACACCTGAAACGGAATATCCAAAAACTAAATTAATTATGATAATAATGATCACATTTGTGCCCATTGTTCTAAAAAATAGCTTCGGATATACGGCTCCTAAATACAACAGTGCACCAAAACATCCAAAAATAGCTCCACTAGCACCAGCAGAAACACTGCTACTAAAAAGAAAACTTGCAAGCGTACCTGTAAAACCAGCTACTAAATAAATCATCAAAAATCGAATTCGACCATAAATACGCTCGATGGTCGGTCCTAAAAAATATAGAGCTAGTGAATTCATTAATAGATGGACAATGCCAATATGAAGAAAAATTGGTGTAATGAAACGCCACCACTGTCCTTCTATAATGAGTGGATTATACTTTGCACCGAAACGAATAAGGTTTTGGGTATTAGAGCTTCCACCCATTACTTCTAATAATAAAAAGACAATCACTTGTATTCCGAGTAAAATATAGGTAAAAAACGGTTTACCATTATCAAAAATTTTCCGTTCTTCCTGTTTCTGTGAAACAGCATTCGTTAATACAGTATCCCTAAGATAAACTACATCTGCCTCTTCATATTGATCCTTGAGGGAGATAGATATAGGCTCCTGCATAATGGAACTGATTTGTTGAATACCATTTTCTAAATCGGTACTCTCAATTAATCGATTATGTACAATCGTCTTTCCTTTATTAATTGCTAATGGAGAATGTAAAGTAGATTGATAATCATCTATAGGAGGATATGTACTTACATATATGTTTAAAACTTTTACGCTTCGTTTCATAAAATGTTTTCGCAGCTTCTCCGCTTGAATACATGTATGCTCAGCATCCCTTTTCAACCAATTTCCCCAGTCTAGATCGTATCTAAGCATTCTTATAAATTGGTTGTTTTTATTAGAAGTGTCTTCTAGCCAAACCTCGTTATAATTTTCGCTAATTTGAATGAGACGATACTTTTTTTCAACAATAAAAAAATAAGCTAGCCTCCAAAACAAAAAATCCTGCGTACCGCTCAATCTTTTCCCCGCCTTTAAATATCTTTTTTATGAGATAAGAAAGTATAAGTTTTTTATCTCATAAATTATTTAACAAGTATAAACACTCATTCTAGCTACAGCGCCTATCGTCTAACAGATGTGCAAGGCGCTTTTCGCTTTTCTTATTTGATTAATATTAACTATAACGAAAAAATAGACCAGCTGTAAAGCAATACATTGTATCCTTCACATCTGGTCGATTTCATACTTTTTCAATTGTTTTTAGTTTAACGAAATGTACTTTGGATGAACTTATTTCGTAACCCAGGAATACTCATTGCTATTTGCACAGCAATTTTTCTAATCAAAAAGCTTCCAAATGCAAAATTTAATATTTTATATCGGTATTTAAAAATTCCCGCTATTATGATAAAAGGAATAATCCACTTCATGATACTCCCCATTACAATATCCCTCCATAAACTTTTTTCTTATTATGTGTAAGAGATAGAGATTTATCCAATCAATTAATATTTACAATTATACAGTTCCTTTTCTGTAATTATCGCTTGTACGGGGATATCATGCTTTTCAAATGGAATGTTATGATAAAGTTGTAATGAAAATGCTAAAGATATTGTTTCCCCATTAAAATTCTGCAAATACCGATCATAGTATCCACCACCAAACCCTATTCTATATCCTTGTTTGTTGAATGCTACTCCGGGAACAATCATTAAATCTATCTTCTGATGACTTATTTCTAATGTGTCATTTTCTTTTGCTTCAAATAGCCCAAAATAAACAGATTCTAATTGCGTAAATGAAGTTATATGTTTAAATATCATTTGCTTAGTTTCAGGAATACATTTAGGTACGACAATCCGTTTTCCCTCCAACCAGCCGTTTCGAATAATTTGCCATGTATCCACTTCGGGTGAACGTGAAACGGTAAGAGCAATAGTTTTGGATTGTTTCCATACAGGAAGTTGGTAAAGCTTCTCGGCAATTTTAAAAGAATAATCTTCGTATGTACATTTATCTATTTTTTTTAATGAAGACAGCAGTTGCTTTCGAATTTCTTTCTTTTCCATCCCATCCCCACCTTTTCTTACTCTCTTTTCACATTTAATTGTTTAAAATCCAAAAGCCAATTTTAATCTGTTGCTTTTCGCCATTTATTATAAATCCTAAGTAGATTTGGTTTCGGGGCATCTTTGCTTACTTAGTTTTTTCATTTTCTATCCAAATAAGGTTGTTACCTAGAAATTCGTATATAAATACAACAAAGTATAAAAAAGAGACTTTCTTTATATGAAAAAAGCAGCAGGAAATTTCCTACTGCTTACTTTGTTTCACGGTGTGTAGTTGAACGTTTTTCTCTTGGACAGTATTTCTTAAGTTCAATACGGTCTGGATTATTACGTTTATTTTTTGTTGAAATATAGTTACGCTCACCGCACTCAGTGCAAGCTAATGTTATATTTACACGCATGTCTTTCCCTCCAAACTTCATTGCATTCAATACTATTCATACGACTTTTCTATAATATCATTTTTCTTACGGAAATGCTAGTCGTTTTTACCATCATTATGTACTTGTTTTCTTCTTTTGGTAGATATAAGGATTTGTTTGTGATATAACATTAGATAGTACATGAAGAGGAGTGAGATTTTGAGCTCTTTAAGCTATTTATTATTAATATTGTCTGTCCTTTTTTTTATTATTTCATTTTTTCAAAAGGACCGAACATCTAAAGTTGAAAAGGAAGTAGAGGAACTTTCTTTAAATCTTTATCAAGAAACATATCAATTAAAAAAACGAATAAAGGTTTTGGAGGAAGAACTACTGTTAGATTCTCCAACGATGCAAAGTCAGTCTTATTCAGTGCCACGAAATGAAATAAATGCGATATTAAAAAATCAGGTTATTGCATTACATAGACAAGGCCTGAGTGTGGAACAAATTTCAAAACAGTCGGCTTTATCCATTTCAGAAGTGCAGAACATTATTTTGCAATTGGGTTGATGAAGGCTCTTTTCTTAAATTTTGTTGATATTGTAAAAAGAAAATCTTATAACCTTCTTTATTCAACTTAAGGATGGTTAGCACTTTTAAGAAAAGATGCCTCGAAATTAAATCTATATTAGCATTTGTAGCCACTTTCGAAAACAACAATCTTGACAAAAACAGCCATGATTAATTAGTAGTAAAGGGAGATTTCGATGGATAAAAGAAGTACGAGAGCATTTGCAACTGGGCTTTTACTCTCAGCCGTATTGTTAATGGGCTATCAACATTTTTATGGGAGTAATACTGTAAAAAAAGGATATAAGTACATAAAAACAAGCGAACTTAGTAAGCTGCAAAATGATGTTGATATATGGAAACAAAGATATAACGAATTGCAAAAACAAAATACAAATTCAATACAAAAGCCTGGAAAAACAGAGCAAACGATTGTTAAATATCATTTATCGATTACTAGCGGTATGACACCCGATATTATTGGAAAAAGACTAAAGACTGGCGGAATCATAAAAGATAATAAAAAATTCGTACAATATTTGATTAGCCATAAATATCATAATAAAATTCAAATTGGTGAATACGAATTAACAAGCAAAATGAAATTTGAGAAAATCGCCAATATCATAACAAAAGGAAAATGATCAGTCCATTCAAGGGCTGATCATTTTCCTTTTATTCATTATCATTATTGTTGGAATTTTCCTCTTCCTTCTTAGCATCTTTAATGTTTTCAACCTTTTTGATAGACTCTGCAGCATCTAAACCTTCTTTTGCCCTTTTTTCTTTTAAGTCAAAGTATGCTTTAAAGACAGCGTCCGCTATTTCCAGATTGACATGTGTTTTATCTGTTAAAGAATAAGGCACAACTACTGAAAGGGCAACTTCTGGGTTATCATAAGGTGCATAACCGGCAAAAGTAACATTATATGTCCAAATGAGCTCATTTGGCATTCGATTAGGACCATCATATACTGCTTGTGCTGTACCGGTTTTTCCCGCTATCTTATATTGTTTATTATGAATAGAAAGATTTGCTGTTCCTCTTGACTCATTCACAACCATCTTGAGTCCTGATTGTACATGGTTTAACCATTCCGTTTTCATATTTACTTTATTTAGTACGTTGGGTTGAATCGCTTGAACCACTGGCCCAAGTTCATCCGATTTCACATTAGGTTCGCGAATTTCCTTCACAATATGTGGCTGTAATCGATAGCCACCATTTGCAATAGTAGAAATATATTGAACAAGCTGCAGTGGCGTATACGTATCGAATTGGCCGATAGCAAAGTCTAATACTTTCCCACTTTCTGGTGGTATACCTCCACCAATTCCTGCTGATTCCCCAGGTAAATCTATACCTGTTTTCACCCCAAGGCCAAATTGGGCAAAGTTATTACGAAACTTCTTAATTGTTTCCATTTTATCAAATAATAATGGACCATGAGGGACATAATTTTGCCCTCCAACTTTCATTGCCGTTTTAAACATGTAAACATTGGAAGATACTTTAAGTGCAAATAAATCAGTGATATCCCCAAAGCCATGACCATTCCATGATTTCTTTACAGGTGTACCTTTCAAATATATTGGTTCATCCCTAATAATATAATTTGGTGTAATAGCTCCTGTTTGATAACCTGTTAATAATGTTGCCCCTTTAACTACAGACCCCATCGAATAAGACGAATTCATATTTCCAAGGGCATAATCGTTGATTTCCGTTTTTCCGGTTTCTTTATCCTTAACAAATTGTTTGCCTGCCATTGCTAATAGCTCACCAGTTCTCGGATTCATAACCGAAACAAATGTCCTATCCATATATGGTTGGCCTATGCGTGCTTTTCCTAGTATATCCTGAATGATTTTCTCCACCGCTTGCTGAAGCTCGATATCAATCGATAATACTAAATCATCCCCTCTTTTGCCTTTCCGAATCACCTTCGATTCTAAAACATTTCCTGATTTATCCGTTTTATTTTGAACTTTCTCTTTTTCACCTTTAAGCACATCTTCATATTGATATTCGAGATAACTTTTGCCTACTCGGTCATTTCGGCTATAGCCAAGTGCTGTGTAATATGCAGCTTTTTCGCTTGGCAATCCTTCTTTTGATGACGTAACCTTTCCGAGTACAGAGCCAAGAACGATATCTCCGGACTTATTTTTAAATACATTAAATCGATCCCAGTCAGTAGTGGTGTCTACACCAGGAAGATTGTCTAAGTTTTCACTTACTACTGCAATTTCTGTCGGACTTGCATCTCTTTTAATGATTTGGGTCGTTAAGGCATACCCATTCATTTCACGATAAATGGCTAAAACCTCTAAGTCTTGTTTGGAAAAGGAATTAATATCTTTCTTGGTTATTCGTTTAAGTTGGAGTTGATAGCTTTTTGCATTTACCTCTTTTTGGTCGAGCTTATCCTTTTTAAATCCCGCTAAATCTTGATTGGTAATGAGTGCATTCGCTTCATCAGGATGTGTAAGAATCCAAAAATCCTTCCTATCCCTTTCTGTTATGCCCTTGAAATCTTCTTTAGAGTCTTTATTTATTAATTTTGCAAGATCACGAGCCACTTTTAGTTTTAATTCGGGCTTGGCTGTTTGTGGAATTGTATATGTAATAGCACTAAGTGGTTTATTACCGACTATTAACTTTCCATTTCGGTCAAAAATAAGTCCTCTCGGTACTGAATTATAAACAGAAACATCATTTGTTCTATTTAATTCCTTCTTGTAATCTTCCCCATGAACGATTTGTACAATCCCTAATCGCAATATAAGAATTGAGAAGAGTAAAAAGACGACCAAAAACAAAATGTTCAATCTTAACAATACATATGTCTTTTTTTTATTTTTTGCTGTTTCCATTTCCCCCACCCTTACTGTATAATATTTCCTCTCCCCATTGTAAAGGATAAATCAAATGGTTTCTATAAAAAGATAAATAAAATCCGTATAAAAAAAACCGCTTAGTTAGCGGTTTTTTTAATTAATGTGCTGAGTTAGATTTAGTCGTATTAGAACTAGTAATTTTTGCATCCTTGGCATTTTCAACTTTTTGAGTTGAACTTGATTTATCCAGTCCTTCTTTTTCACGTTTTGCTTTTAAATCAAAATATGCTTTAAACACTTGATCAGCAATTTCTAGATTAATATGTGGATCTTTCTGTATCCCTTCATATGACCAAGGAACAACAACAGAAATTGCAACTTCTGGATGATCATATGGTGCATATCCAGTAAAGGTAACATTCCATGTCATCGGTGGCAATTCATTTCTTTTCCAATATTCATTTGCTTTTGGACCATCATATAATCCTTGAGCCGTTCCTGTTTTTCCAGCTACCTTATATTCACTATGAATATAGCCATGGGCTGTTCCACCTTGTTCGTTTACAACTTCCCACAAACCTTGTTTTACGCGGTCAATCCATGACTTCTTCATCGATAATGTATTTAATACTTTAGGTTGTATGTCATCAATAATCGGACCTAATTCGTTTGAATCATCACTTGGCTCGCGAATTTCCTTTACGATATGAGGCTGAATTCGATAGCCACCGTTTGCAATAGTTGAAATATATTGTACAAGCTGCAATGGAGTATAAGTGTCATATTGACCGAATGCAAAATCTAGGACATTACCTGATTCCTGTGGAATTCCTCCACCAAATCCGGCAGATTCACCCGGTAAATCAATTCCTGTCTTAACTCCTAAGCCAAATTGATTAAAATTATAACGAAGTGTTTGAATTGCTTTCATTTTATCAATACTTAACGGGCCATTTGGTACATATGTGTATTGGCCACCTATCTTCATAGCGATCAACATCATGTACACATTTGAAGATCTTTTTAAAGCTGTTAAATCATTGATTTGTCCCATAGGATATGGAGTCCAAGATTTTTTCACCTTTGTTCCTGCGAATTTTAAAGGCTGGTCTACTTGCACCGTGCCAGGAGAAATGACCCCAGTTTGATAACCAGTTAAAACTGTAGCAGCCTTAACTACAGATCCCGGAGAATAAGAAGTAGTCATATTTCCTAATGCATAGTCCGCTAATACTGTTTTACCCGTTTTTTGATCGGTCACATATTGTTTACCTGCCATTGTCAAAAGCTCACCAGTATTTGGATTCATTACTGAGACAAAGGCGCGGTCTAAAAAGCGATGACCTGGTTTATTTTTAGCTAATTCTTTTTGAATAATTTCCTCGACTTTTTGCTGAAGATCAATATCAATGGATAAAACAAGATCGTCGCCTCTTTTTCCCTTGTTAACCACTTCTGATTCGATTATATTGCCAGACTTATCGGTCTTGTTTTTCACTTTTTCTTTTTGTCCTTGAAGAACATCTTCATATTCATATTCTAAATAGCTTTTTCCTACCCGATCATTTCGACTATATCCGCGTGAAAGATAATAATCGACCAATTCTTTAGGTAATCCTTCTCTTGAGGAAGAAACATTTCCAAGAACAGATCCAAGCACAGCATCACCGGTATTATTTTTAAATACATCATATCGTTCCCAATCCGTTGTCGTATCAAAACCGGGAAGGGAGTTTAGGTTTTCATTGACAGCAGCAAATTCTTCAGGTGTTACCCCTTTATTTTTCACAATTTGTGGTGAAAGTGCATAGCCACTTGACATTTCTCGATAAATGGCAAGTACCTCAAGCTCTTTTTTAGAAAATGAATTCATTTCTTTATCTGTAATTCTATCTAATTGCAATTGGTAAATATCATTATCATTTAATTTATTGGCTTTAAACTTCTGCCACTCAGCATCGGTAATTTTTGCTTGAGCTTCATCTGGATGGAGCATAATCCAATAATCTTTTCGATCTCTAATGGTGATTGATTTTAAATCATCTGGTGAATCTTTTTTGATTATTGTTGCTAATTTTCTTGCTTCATCCAACATTTCCTTTTGTGTCGTCGTTTTTGATCTAGTATAAGTTATAGCATTCAATGGTTTATTTCCAACAATCAATTTACCATTCGTATCATAAATTTTCCCTCTTGGTACAGGTATATCTACGGTAACATCATCTGTTCGCGCAAGCTCACGTTTATAATCTTGACCGTGTACAATTTGTACAATTCCTAGTCGAAGAATTAAACAGGAAAAAAGCACAAAAACTACAAAAAACAACATGTTCATTCTTAAAGGAACATGAGTCCTTTTCTTTTTTTTCGTCTTCTTCATTGTTCACGGATCCTTCCTGCACTAATATTCATTCTTATATTGTATAGGAACAAGCACTATTATTCTACAGGTAGAATCATGAAAAGTACAAATGGATTACTTATTGTCAAAAAATAGTCAAAGACAATCGACTTCATATCGATTGTCTTGTTTTCGTCTAACAATAGTGCTTAACTGCTAGCGGATGGGCATGACATCACACGCTGTTCATTTACGATGTTGGTTGAATTTTTACACGTCTGATAAAAAAAGAAATACATAAATGTCCTGCACCGATAAACATCAATAAAATTGGAATACTTTTTTGTTCATTAAAGCACGAAATGGCAAATATAAAAGAAAGAATAGAGACGACTCGTCCGCAATTTAAGAAAAGTTCACGTACAACTATATATTCAATCCTCGCTTCTGCAGCTTTCCATCCTTTCCCAATAACATCATATGTCATCGATATATAAGGAACTAAGATCATCGGATAAGCGAGTGCGATAACCGCACCATAAATTAGTAATCGTGGGAAAGTAAATTTAAATACGACTACATAAATTGCTAAGTAAAGTAGCAGTCCGCCTAATAAAATGAATTTTTTGCGATATTTGTTTTTGATCAACCTGGAAGCAAGGGAATAGCCGATAAAGGATATTCCGGAATTAATAAGACCAAAAGTTCCAAGTGCAAATTCACTTCCTGTTGATATAAAAACAAATACCGAAATCACAAAAACAAAAGTGCCATCTCTTAATCCTTGAAAAAAATGAGCATTAGTGATTAAGCGCCAATTCGGATTGTATTTTCTTTCTTCAAAAATTCTTTTAAATAAGTAGGAACCATGTGCAGGTCTGCGTTTTAGGAATAGGCTTAATACTACAGCAGAACCAAATAGCAATAGCGAAAGTGTAAAAACAAAGGTATAGCCTAAATTGGATGCGAATCTCGAAATAATAAACCCTGCTAATATGGGGCCGATCATCCCACCAGCAGAATTTAAAGTTCCTAAAAATCCATTAAAAATATCCCTCGTTTCAGGCTCAGTTATTTCAAAAGTCAATACATTAAAAGCTAACCAATAAAATCCATACCCTATCCCTAACATGCCTCCTAAAACAATAATAAAATGGGATGCATTACTACCAAAAAACAGTACAGATAAATAAAAAAGTGCTAAAAAAGTTACACCAATCCTTAGCACAATTACTCTATCAATTTTTTTTGCCCATTTGCCAGCTAAAATAAATGTAAGCGGCTGCATTACGACTACAGATAAATTATATAGCGCTAAATCTAAAAACTTTCCTGATTGCTTCCATAAATAAATATTTACGAACGTATTGGATAAGGAAATACTTATTGAATATAACCCACCTATAAATAGTAGCAAGGTTAAATCCCTCGTTAACTCAACCTCACCTAACAGCTTTTGCAATTTACTCATGTAAAAACTCCCCTTTTTCATCCTTTATATTTTTTAGAAAAAGGGGTTACATTATACATATTATTGTTAGAATTATCGTTATTGTAGTTGAAAACTTTAATAAATAAAAAAGCACCAGCTATATTAAGCCGATGCTTTACATCTTATTTTCCAGCTTCGTAAAGCTTAGAAACTTCGTCCCAATTCACAACATTCCAGAATGCGTTAATATAATCCGGACGACGGTTTTGATAATTTAAGTAATATGCATGTTCCCAAACGTCTAATCCTAATAATGGAGTTTTTCCTTCCATTAATGGATTATCTTGATTAGGAGTGCTTGTAACTTCTAATTCTCCGTTATTAAGAACTAGCCACGCCCAACCTGAACCAAAACGTCCAGTTGCAGCCGTAGTAAATGCTTCTTTGAATTTATCAAGGCTGCCGAACTTGTTGTTAATAGCATCTGCTAAAGCACCAGTTGGCTCTCCGCCTCCGTTTGGAGAAAGAAGCTTCCAGAAAAGAGAGTGGTTTGCGTGACCGCCACCATTATTACGCACTGCAGTACGTACTGCTTCTGGTACCGTATCTAAATTAGAAATAACTTCTTCTACAGATTTGCTTAATAATTCATCTTGACCTTGAAGTGCATTGTTCAAGTTAGTTACATATGTGTTGTGGTGCTTTGTGTGGTGAATATTCATTGTTTCCTTGTCGATATGAGGCTCAAGAGCATCATATGCATAAGGTAATTGCGGTAATTCGAATGCCATTTAATATTCCTCCTTATGTATCGGTTTTGAATCTTAATGATTCAAATATTCTTCCTTTTAAGATTAACAAATTTATGCAAGGCAATCAAATATGTTGCACTAAATTTATGACAAAAATTAATGAATTTACAACATAGCTATGAACAAAAATTATCAAATCAATATTCAAAAAAAAAGCAAACGTAAAAAACAATGCTTAACATATGGAGTTTTTATTATTAAAATGAAAAATAGCGGAGTCTACAAGCTACTCTCAAATAAAAAGGAAGTGAAATGCGTGAATATATTTTCCAGATTCGCTAAAAGTCTATATTCCCCAAAAGAAGTTGCCAAATATCGTTTTCTTGGAATAGGAAAAACGATATTATATGTATTCATCTTAATGTTTATTTCTATCTTGCCAGGCATTTTTCATTTTTCCAAAATGGCTAATATTGCCTTAGAAGAAGGTAAGCAAGTTTTCTTAGAAGAACTACCGCCTTTTACAATCGCAAATGGGGACTTAAATTCACAACAAAGCGCGCCTATTATTCTCCCCAAAAACAATGTCACCATTGTTTTTGATCCAACTGGAGATTTAAGTGTGAATGATGTCCAAGAAAAAGGAAATTCCGTTGGGTTATTAAAACATGAGTTTGTGATTGTAGCAAACGGACAAGTACAAACAATGCCTTATACTACCCTAGAAAATATGAAGGTAACGAATAAAGATATCGATAGTTTCATTAAATCGTTAAAAGGTGTAATGTGGATTGCAATTCCTATTCTTTTTCTTTTCTACTATTTGTTTGTCTCTGCATTAGGTTTTATCAAGATATCTATATTTGCAGGGATAGGTGCTCTTTTTGCACAAACACTAGGAAGAAAATTAAGTTATCGTCAAGGTTGGAGATTGTCCGCTCATAGTATTACACTTTCCACCATATTTTTTATGTTAATGGATTTATTAAATACAGGAGTTCCCGGTGGTATGTTTATTGACTGGTTTGTTTCTCTTCTATTCCTCTATTTAACGATTCGTGAAATACCAAAACCAAAGAAATCGGAATAAAAACTGGCAGCTGCCAGTTTTTTTCTTTTATTATTGTCATATCTCCCTTTCAACTTGCATATATACAAGATATATCATGTCAATAGGGGGCAATCATTTTGAAAAGTTTCTTAGCCTTAGTCGCAGCAATCATTGTACTATATAGCGTTTATTATGATTTAAATATTGGTACTATTCCTATAATGACACACGCATCAGAAATTAATACTCATAAAGAAAACTCTACTGAGCCGACTATTCCGTATCAAATAAAAAAAGTAAATCCTGGGGATACTGTTTTAACTATTGTTGAACAATTACAAAATGGCCCACTCCCATTGTCTATCGATAAGGTCATTTCTGATTTTCAAAATTTAAATAATGGCATTGCACCTGAAGAAATTCAAATTAGCCAGGAATATAAATTTCCCGTTTACAAAAATAAGTAAACGGGTATTTCTTGTCAATTTCAGTAGAAGTGTTACAATACTTATGTAACATTAATTTAATTATATATTGTTTATTTAAAGGAGAGAATTACCCTTGGGTGAACTTATACATCGTTCAAAAACACGTCCCGTTAAAGTCGGTAATTTGACAATCGGGGGAAGTAATGAACTTTTTATTCAGAGTATGACAACGACAAAAACACATGATGTTGATGCAACCGTACGTCAAATCGAACGTTTAGAAGAAGCGGGATGCCAAATTGTCAGGGTAGCATGTCCAGATGAACGTGCTGCTAATGCAATCCCAGAAATCAAAAAACGAATCAATATTCCTTTAGTTGCTGATATACATTTTGATTATCGCTTAGCCTTAAAAGCAATTGAAGGCGGTGTTGATAAGATTAGAATTAACCCTGGTAATATTGGAAAAAAAGAAAAAGTTGAAGAAGTGGTAAAAGCTGCGAAGGAACGTGGTATTCCAATCCGTATTGGAGTTAATGCTGGTAGCTTAGAAAGACATATTTTACAAAAATACGGATACCCTACTGCAGATGGTATGGTGGAAAGCGCTTTACATCATATAAAAATTCTCGAAGATTTAGATTTTCACGATATCATCGTTTCGATGAAGGCATCGGATGTAAATCTTGCTATTGAAGCTTATACCAAAGCCGCGGAAGCATTCAATTACCCGCTGCATCTTGGAATTACAGAATCCGGTACATTATTCTCCGGTACAGTAAAAAGTGCAGCAGGACTTGGTGCAATATTAAATAAAGGAATTGGAAATACTCTACGTATTTCCTTAAGTGCAGATCCTGTTGAGGAAGTAAAAGTAGCAAGAGAGCTTTTAAAGGTATTTGGGCTATCTTCTAATGCTGCAACATTAATTTCCTGTCCGACATGCGGAAGAATTGAAATTGATCTTATTAGCATCGCCAATGAGGTAGAGGAATACATTTCTAAAATTAAGGCGCCTATTAAAGTATCTGTGCTTGGTTGTGCTGTTAATGGACCAGGCGAAGCAAGAGAAGCCGATATTGGAATAGCCGGTGCACGAGGAGAAGGATTATTATTCCGCAAAGGACAAATTGTAAGAAAAGTACCCGAAGAAACAATGGTGGAAGAATTAAAGAAAGAAATTGATTTAGTTGCCGAAGAATATTTCAAAAAGCAAGCTGAAGAAAACGAAAAAGTTAACTAAAAAGCGTGGCATATGCCACGCTTTTTTCATTTGCGCTCCCACGTTTGAAATCTAACTCTATCTAAAAAAATGGAAGAACAAATATCCCGATTATTATGGAAACTACCCCAATACCAATACTCCACGCACCCAAAGTTCCAGCACCTTTATGACGGGCTACAAAACCAAGAACAACTGCTGCTGCACCTAGTATGACTGGTAGGACAAACAATGAAATGATTGATATTGCTAAGGAAGCCCAACCAATTACACGTCCACCAGTATCCACATCATCTCTGTCATTTTCGTCAATATCATCATAACGTTCAAACCGATTCATATGAACAGGTGTGGCAATTTCGGCAGCTGTTTCTTCCGTAAAATCATGATGATCGTCGTCGACTCTTCTTGCATCATCCAAGTCATCTACATCAATAACATCCTCAGTATGAAGGTCGGGATCTACACCATGTACATCATTGTCAAGCTTGTCATAGCGTGTATCTTCTTTCAATGCTATCCCCTCACTTTCTAGAGTAAGAGCAGGAGCATTTATATTGTGTGCCTGTTAAACAGTAAATATACGGTCTAACTTATTCTCCCAATTAATCATTGTACAAGGTTGTTTTTGGATTGATTGTTGCTTTTCGTCTTTTGTTAATCCTAACCAGACTTAGTTTCGGCGCATCTTTTCTTATATAGTTTATCCATTTTCAACCCAAATAAGGTTGTTACCATAAGAGTTCGTATAAAAAAGCAACATAATTTAAGAAAAGAGCCTTTACAAATACAATATTTTTCACAACTTATTAAGGTTATGATAAACTTTGTTAGGAGCATCTACCTATAAAAGAATCGAATTATTTTTAAAAATTACGTTCTAAGGAGTAACATCATATGAAAAAAAGATTTGGCATTGACATCGACGGAACTGTTACAAGTCCAGATGCACTATTACCATTTATCAATAAGAAATATCAATTAGAATTGACATTGAATGATATCACGGAATATGAGCTTACAGATGTAATTGATATTCCTGCAGAGGAATTTTATGATTGGTTTATCAAAACTGAGCCAGTAATTTATGCTCAGTCCCCCCTTTCTGAAGGTGCAAAAGAAATTTTAACAAGTTGGAAGGAAGAATTTGAACTATATTTTATTAGCGCACGAAATTCGAACTTACTTGAAGTAACGAATAATTGGTTCACCCAAAATGATATTAAATATCATCATATCGAATTAATCGGCTCCCATCATAAAGTAGAAACGGCTAGAAAATACGATGTAGATTTATTTTTCGAGGACAAACATGATAATGCTGTTATGATTCATGAAGAATTAGGGATTCCCGTAATTTTATTTGACACACCGTACAATCGAGATCCTATTCCTGAAGGTGTGATTAGAGTGAAAAATTGGAAGGAAGCAGAAGACTGGGTGAATAATTGGATAAAAATAAAAAAATCATAGGGATTTATTTCCTTATGATTTTTTCTTTTTATTATGCTATACAATCTGGACATTTCCCATATATTTCAAATTTATGACCAGACACCTCATATCCGTTCATATCTTCATTCATTTGAGTCATTGGGCAAATTTGGATTTCTTTTGTTTTACCGCAATCCAAACAAATAAAATGATGATGGTGGTTATTCGTAGAACAACTGAATCGAAAATTCTTTTCACCGGATAACTCTGTAGCTTCAAGAATTTCTAATTCAACAAATAAGGATAAATTACGATAAATCGTATCAAAGCTAAGTCCTGGGTAATCTGCCTTCATATGTTCAAGAACATCTTTAGCTGTCAAATACTTATTATTTGAAGCAAATAGCTCAAGCATCTGCTCACGTTTTCCAGTATGTTTGTATCCCTTATCTTTAAGTGTTTGCATGGCTTCTGTTAAATGCATGACACTTTACACCTCTTCTTCCTTAAATGTTCCCCTCTCGATAATAATCATTCCGATTTAGAACTTCTTCGAGTATACCCCAATTCTAACCAATTGTAAAATTTTTTTCTTCTTACCTATCTCCCATATAAGAAAATCTCTAATAAAATTTGGAACATTTCTTATGTCCTCTTCATATGTTTCTAAGGGGGAGTGATGTGCAGGTGAAATTATTACAAAATGTGATTAATTACAAAATCAACATTATCACAGGCGATGAATTACTTAAGTATGCAAAACAATTTAATGTTAAATTAACGAAAACAGATGCCGGAAAGATCGCAGCATATTTACGCGGCAAAAATTTAAATATTTTTAGTGATAGTGACCGAGCTAAAGCAGTTAAAGATGTAGCGAAATTAACAAGTCCAGAAATAGCAAAAGAAATCAATAAAGTTCTCGTGCAATTTACTAAATAGTATATATTATAATAAAAAGATCGAGGATTACACCTCGATCTTTTTAATCATTCATTATTGTCTCTAATAAGTTTTCTTCAAATTTTTTATTTTTTAACATCGAAATTTCATGCTTATAAGGGGCTTTCTTATTATTCTTATCTTCCCCAACATATGGTGTTTCCAATATTTTAGGAATTGTCTTAAGCTGATCATGGTGAACAATATAGCTTAGTGCATCAAACCCAATGTGACCGAATCCAATATTTTCGTGACGGTCCTTTCTTGCTCCATTAATATTTTTGCTATCATTAATGTGCATTACTTTGATTTTGTCAATTCCAAGAATCTTATCAAATTGATCTAATACACCATCAAAATTGTGAACTACATCATAGCCTGCGTCATGTGTATGACAAGTATCAAAGCAAACCGACAATTTATCATTATGTTTAACACCGTCAAAAATTTGTGCAAGCTCTTCAAAAGAACATCCACATTCCGATCCTTTACCAGCCATTGTTTCTAGAGCAATCTGAACTTTTTGATCGCTTGTTAATACTTCATTTAAGCCCTCAATAATTTTCTTAATACCTTTCTCTGTTCCTTCTCCTACATGTGCTCCGGGATGTAAAACGATTTGTCTTGCACCTATCGCTTCCGTTCTTTCAATTTCGGAACTTAGGAAGGTCACTCCTAGTTCAAAGGTATTTGCATTTACAGAGTTTCCAATATTAATGATATAAGGGGCATGAACAATAATTTCATCAATTCCATGCTCTTTCATATGGGCAAGTCCGGCTTCGATATTTAAATCCTCAATTTTTTTTCGTCTTGTGTTTTGCGGTGCTCCCGTGTATACCATAAATGTATTAGCACCATATGATACCGCTTCTTCACTTGCAGCAAGCAACATCTTTTTCCCACTCATTGATACATGTGATCCTAATTTCAACATTTTCTCCTATCCCTCCTGCCAAACTTATTTGCGTTTTTGAAGCTTTCTTTCCCTTTTCTTAATTTGTTCCACTTGTCTATTTATTTTCTTCTTATAACCTGGTTTTACCTTCTTTGGCTTCTTAACCATACTTCTTGCTTTGTCTCCGATTTCATCAGCCGTTTTCTTTCTTTTAAGTCGTTTATTTCGATCATCAAGTTGTATCCATTCTCCCTTATGAATATCTTGATATGAAAAACTAATTCCAAGCTTTTCTAAACGATTTAAAGCATCCTCATCAGATGTTTCGTATATGGTGAAGGCAATACCGGATGATCCGGCACGGGCTGTCCGACCAGCACGATGGATATAGAAATCTAAATCTTGTGGAAGTTCGTAATTAATAACATGGCTTACCCCTTCAATGTCAATACCACGGGCAGCAAGATCTGTAGCGATAATATACTGAAACTCTAAATTTCGAATTTGTTTCATTACTTTTGTCCGCTCACGTGGTGTTAAATCTCCATGCAATTTACCAACCTTCATCCCTTTTTCGATAAGTTGGTTCGCTACATGGTCTGCCATCGTTTTTGTATTTGTAAAGACAATAGCCAGATAAGGGTTAATCCCCTCTAAAATTTGGTATAAAAGATCCTTTTTTTCACGACTTTTTAATGGTACAAGAATATGCTCAATATTTTCGGCAGAAATATGTTTAGGCTGTACATGTTCATACATCGGATTTTCCATATATTTTTTTAAAAAAGGTTTTATTTTTTCCGGAATAGTTGCTGAAAATACAAGCATCTGCAAATCTTCAGGCATGCGACCTGCTATCTGATCCACATCGAATAGAAAGCCCATATCCAACATTAAGTCTGCTTCATCGACAACAAGTGTTTTGGCTGTATAGACGAATAATGCTTGCTCCCTTATTAAATCATTAATTCTTCCCGGCGTCCCAACAATAATATGAGGTTGTTTTTTTAGTTTTTCAATGGTCCGTTGTTTATCTGTTCCACCAATAAATAATCTAGAAGTAATGATATTTTGATTATCTTCATCTGTTTTTATAATCTTTGAGATTTCATTATGAATCTGGCTAGCCAACTCACGGGTAGGTGCTGTAATGACAGCTTGTACCTCATCTTTACTTGTTTCAATGGCGTTAATAATTGGTAACAAGTATGCATGTGTCTTTCCCGTTCCTGTTTGTGATTGCCCTATTGCACTCTCGCCTCGCATGATATTCGGGATCATCTTCTTTTGAATTTCCGTTGGTTCCTTAAAACCAAGATTTTTTATTGCATTCTCAATAAATGGCTTAAAGTTGAAAATAGTAAATTGATTTTCGCTCAAAATATATCACTCCTTTTTTTGAAGGAAAAATTTCATATTCGTTAAATGAAAAGTCCATTTTGTAATTATAATCGACATTTAGGAAAACTTCCACTCCAACCTTGAGATTGGAAACAGTCATCCCGCGCAAATTGAAATTATTACTTTAAAGATTTAAGAGGAAATCAAGACGTTTTTTCCTTTTATGCATATTGTAATATAAAGCAAATTTCGTTTTCTAGAAAGGAGGCGTAAAATATGAATATGCCACCAGGTGGTTTTCCACCATTCCTAGGGAATATGGCAAATATGGCCAGGGTCCCGATGCAGATGGGTGGAATGTCAAGAGCACCACTTAACTTATTAGGAGGACTTGGAAGGGCAAATATGTTAGGTGGAGGGATCGCCCAAAATCCGATGCAAATGATGGGTAGAATGGCAGGTCTCGGTGGTCAAATGCCTATGGGGGCCGGCGGAATGAATGCGGGAGGTGCAGGAGGAGGTTTTCTATCTAGACTCTTTTCACGTGCAGGCGCCGGATTAGGCGGTGCGGGAGGCGGTGGAGGTAATGTCGCAAATGCAGCCGCGGGTTTCAGTAGAGCGGCAACTGGCGGTGGAGGCGGTCTTTTGCGAGGTTTAGCAAACCCTGGATCAATCGGGACATTTTTAAATAACACTCAAGGTGTATTAAGAGCTGCCGGTCAAGTAGGACCTATGGTCAAACAATATGGCCCTTTAGTAAGAAATCTGCCTGCTATGTTAAAAATGTATCGGAGCTTAAATAGTAAGAATTCGGATGAGTCAACAAATGATAATAATGAAAGTAAAGAAGAATCTTCTATAACGAATGAAAAGAGTACATCGGGAAGTAAGAAAGAAAAGAAAACTACTTCTAGTCAAAAGAAAAAAAGAAATATCACTAGTAATTCGAAAAACAGTTCCTCTAATTTCGAAATGGAGGAAATCGATACGGATTCTGAAAAACAGGCAAAGAAAAGATCCACCTCTAATTCAAAAATAAAAGGGGCATCCGTTCCTAAATTATATATATAAAACGACAAGGGCGTTATGTGATGAGTTTCGCATAGCGTTTTTTACGTTTGACCGACTTGATGTTTCCTTTGTAAAATATTCATTTCTTATATATAATGTAATAGATTATAATGGATGTTTTTATTCTCAAGGAGGATTTTACATGGAGGTTATTAAAATATCCCCCCGTGGTTATTGCTATGGCGTCGTGGATGCAATGGTAGTTGCTCGAAATGCAGCTTTAGATAAATCATTACCACGCCCGATTTATATATTGGGTATGATTGTTCATAATAAACATGTTACAGATGCATTTGCTGAAGAAGGCATTATTACTCTTGACGGAAAAAACCGGAAAGAGATTCTTGAAAAAGTGCATGGAGGTACTGTTATTTTTACTGCCCATGGTGTTTCACCTGAAGTTCGTGAGCTCGCCAAGGAAAAAGGTCTTGTAACAATTGATGCAACCTGTCCTGATGTGACAAAAACCCATGACCTTATATTAGAGAAAAAGGCAGAAGGTTATGATGTAATCTATATAGGAAAAAAAGGACATCCGGAACCTGAGGGTGCTGTCGGAGTAGCTCCTGACATTGTTCATCTAGTTGAAACGCAGGAAGATGTAAATCAATTAGACATCAAAAATGAAAAGATTATTGTAACTAACCAAACTACAATGAGCCAATGGGATGTTCAACACATTATGGAAAAAGTAAAGGAAAAATACCCTAATGTGGAAATGCATAAAGAAATTTGTCTTGCTACACAAGTAAGACAAGAAGCGGTAGCTAATCAAGCTGGTGAAGCCGATGTATTAATAGTAGTTGGAGATCCAAAAAGCAATAACTCTAACAGACTTGCTCAAGTATCGGAGGAAATTGCAGGTACAAATGCTTATAGAGTTGCAGATATATCCGAAATTCAGCTTGATTGGATCAAGGATGCGAAGAAAATAGCCGTAACAGCTGGCGCTTCTACACCAACTCCAATAGTTCGAGAAGTCATTCAATTTCTAGAACAGTACGACCCAATGGACGAGACAACATGGACAAGAAAGAAGGAAGTACCTTTAAATAAAATACTTCCTAAAGTAAAAAAATTAAGTGAACAAACTTCAAAATAAAAAATCGGCATATGCCGATTTTTTTTCATGTTAAACAAAAATAAAAGGATCGGTATGAATGTCTGAAGCGATAAATGTTACTTCAAATCCTTTTTCCGCACACATTTCCGTTAAAATATTAGCTACCCCTTTTTTCATAACTTTTTCAACATTATGTCCTGGGTCTACCACATTTAAGCCTACATTCATCATATCATGGGCAGTATGATAATAAACATCGCCTGTTACGTAAGCATCTGCACCTTTAAATTTTGCATGTTGAAAATATTTGTTTCCGTCTCCCCCTAGAACAGCTACTTTCTTAATAGTATCATTCAGATTACCTACTACACGAACGGTATTGACATCTAAGGTTGTTTTCACATGCTGAGCAAATTGTTCTAAGGTCATGGATTCCGGCAGCACTCCAATCCTACCAAGACCTAAACTAGGACCCTTGTTTTCAAGCGGATATATATCATATGCCACTTCTTCATATGGATGTGCTTTTATCATTGCAGATAAAACTTTTTTCTCTAAATAATCCGGAAAGATAGTTTCAATTTTCACTTCTTTCGTTTCTTCTAATTTACCAACTTCCCCTATAAAAGGATTGGTATTCTCACCTGGTAAAAATCTTCCTGTTCCCTCGGAAGTAAAAGAACAATAGCTATAGTGTCCAATCGCTCCTGCCCCTACCTTGCCTATTGCTGACCTTACTTCGTCTTCTCTTTCTATTGGCACATAGACGGCAAGTTTTTTTAGTTTTTGTTCAAATGTTGGAACAAGTATATCAATATTTTCTAATTGTAAAGCGCTTGCTAGTAAATCATTAACTCCTCCGGTTGCCACATCTAAATTTGTATGGGCAGCGTAAACAGCTATATCATGCTTTATTAGTTTTTCTATCAGCCTTCCGGAAGGGGAATCTGTCGCAATTTTCTTTAAGGGACTGAATATCGGGGGATGATGGGCAATGATTAGCTGAACATTTTTTTCAATCGCTTCATCTACCACTTCATCTAATACATCTAATGCAACCAATACGTTCTTTACAGGCTGATTTAGCTTACCGATTTGTAATCCAATAGGGTCCCCATCCATAGCAAAATGCTTTGGAGAAAAGCTTTCAAAAAGCTGAATAATTTCATATCCATTCACCTTCTTCATGAAATAACCTCCTCTACAATAAAAATATTATGTTGTAGTTGCTTTCTCTTTTCAACTGTTTCAACGGTTTCTGCAGCATGCTCCAATGAATTTAGAACCCGTTTCCACTTATCTATTTCTTGATTCCATTTATATATGAATACATTATTTTTCTCTTTTATTAAAAATGGGCCCATTAATAGTTCTGCATTTGACAAACTATATTGGATTTTATCTTTTATTGGCTCTATCACAAGAATCTCATAAATTTTTTGATCTTCTTCTATTATTTTTTCTGCAATAATTTCCCACCTATGATCTATACACCATTTACGAATAGCAATCGCAGCAATATTTGGTTGAAGAATTAATCGTCTTACACCGCTTAATTTTGCTAATCCTTGATTTAAAATAGAAGTGATCAACGCACCGCCCATTCCAGCAATCGTAATGCAGTCAACTTCCCCTACTTCTATCACTTCCAGACCATCCCCTTTTCTTACGGAAATAGCTTCCTCTAAACCAGAATTTCTTACTTGCTGTAATGCTGATTGATATGGTCCCTCTACAACTTCTCCAGCAATGGCATAGCTTGCTACCCCATTCTTCACGGAATAACAAGGCAGATAGGCATGATCTGATCCTATATCTGCAATTTTTGATCCTTTAGGAATGTATGTACTAACTGTTTCTAATCTTTTTGATAATTTTTCAATGTTCATTTTTTCACCACTTTTTTTACGTCTAGCTACAGCGCCTATCGGCGTATGCGCATTTGTTCGTCTACTATTTTATTTTAGACGTTTTTAAAGACAAAAAAAAGTTCTCCGCTTCATCGCGAAGAACTTTTTTGTTCAAATCTTATTATTTAAGATTTGATACCCAATCAGCCATGGCATCAATATTTTCAGTTGGGACCATACCTGAAGGCATTTGACCTTTACCATTTTTCAAGATATTTTTAATTTCATCTTTTGAAATCTTTTTACCGATTCCATGTAAATTAGGACCAAATGCACCTTCTAAATTGTTACCATGACATGAAATACAAGTTGATTTAGCAAAACCTTCTGGATCAAATTTACCACCAGGTTGTGCAGGAGTTTCTTGTTTAGCATCTCCCTTTTTATTATCCTTGGCAATCTCTTTTGCATCGCCAAGCCCCTTTACAGAGAGAAAGAATACAAGTGCAATTCCTAACAACATAATAATAATGTAAGGTATAGCAGGATTACGTTTCAAAAAATAACCTCCCTTATGTAAGAAACAAACAAATAAATACGTAATTGATGCAAACAACTTTATTTTACTCGAAAAACAATAGAAGGAAAACCCCTAATAGAAAGATTCATCATATTTTCGGAATTTAGACAAAAACTTCATCCATAAATAGATGAAGTTTTCGGCTTTCTATATTTAGTTTGTTCAAATATTTTATTTTAATAACATCCAACTTCACGTGAAATTACCATACGTTGAACTTCTGATGTACCTTCGCCAATTTCAAGGAGTTTGGCATCCCTCATAAATCTTTCTACATGATAATCCTTCATATAACCATTCCCTCCATGAATTTGCACCGCTTGATTCGTAATTTCCATGCAAATTTCGGAGGCATAAAGCTTGCACATTGCCGCTTCTTTTGTAAACGGTTTTCCTTGGTCTTTTAACCATGCAGCCTTATATACCATATTTCGTGCTAATTCAATTTTCATCGCCATATCAGCAATTTTAAATTGGGTAACTTGAAATTCTGCTAAAGAGCGTCCAAATTGTTTTCTTTCTTTAGCATATTCTAATGCTTTTTCAAATGCTGCCTGGGCAATTCCTACTGCCATTGCGCCAATCCCAATTCTTCCCCCATCCAACGTCACCAGGAATTGCTTAAAACCTTTTCCTCTTTCTCCAAGCAGGTTTTCCTGCGAAACTCTTACATCTTCTAATACTAATTCCGTTGTATTAGAAGCATGGAGGCCGAGCTTTTCATAATTGTCAATAACCGTAAATCCCTTGGCGTCAGTTGGTACAATAATAGCACTTATTTCTTTATGTCCATCTGTTTCACCAGTAATTGCCGTTAATGCCAAATGCTTTGCATAACTAGCATTTGTGATAAAACATTTATTGCCATTAATAATAAAATCATTTCCTTCTAGCTTCGCTGTAGTTTTCGTTCCTCCAGCATCTGATCCTGCATTCGGTTCGGTTAAACCGAACGCTCCTAATGATTCACCAGTACATATTGGAGCAAGGAATTTTTCCTTTTGTTCCTTTGTCCCAAACATATTAATTGGTGCTCCACCAAGGGAAATATGGGCAGAATATGTAATCCCTGTCGACCCACAGGCACGGCTTAATTCTTCCACTACAATAGCAAAACTAATTGTATCGGCACCAGCACCACCGTATTCCTCAGGAAAAGGTAGTCCCATCATTCCTAACTCGCTTAATTTTGAAAATATTTCTTTTGGAAACTGTTTATTTCGGTCACGTTCTAATGCTCCGACTGCAACCTCAGCATCCGAAAATTCACGTATAGTGCTCTTGATCATTTTTTGTTCAGCAGTAAGCTCAAAGTTCATTTCCATCCCCCTCACGTCTTGAATCCGCTTACATTACATATTATAATAGAGATAGATGAATTTTCACAACTTTTAAAAGTTTATTATTATTCATTCATTATATTACTATATAGATTACAAGCACTATAATCCCGATAATTCCAGACAAAATGAAATAGGAAAGTTTTAGCTTCCATCCTGTGAGTATCCAAAGGAAACAGTTCAAGATTATCATTATACATAACGATTTTGCGCCATTTTGAAATAATTTATCATTTAGAAAAACAGATAGTAGAAGTAATTGTATTGCTGCACTAATATAGAAAAATGTATACCAATATTTTATTTTAGTATAGTATATTCCGAATAATAGCAATAAAACGACAAAACTAGTCAAAATCATCGTTTGCAAAACAAAATTGAATTCAGTAAAATAAATGACAAATACTGATAAACCTAAAATAATTATTGTAAGAAAAATCAACATACTATTTTTCAAAATGTTTTTATTTTGGTTCTTTTTAGTCTTAGATGATTCTCCTTCAGTATACAATGCTAGTAAAAAATTGCAGTAATGATCAGGAAGCATTTGATGCTGTTTCCAAAATTGTATTTCATTAATAATTACTTCTTTTCTTGAAGAATTCATTTGCAACACATCCTGTATTCTATGATTCGATAAAGAATGGCAAAATTCCTTTTTAAAATAAATATTTACGAAAAAAAAGTTTACCTCATCTTGAGGTAAACTAATGATGAAATATTATTCAAGGAAATCTTTTAATCTTTTGCTACGGCTAGGATGGCGAAGTTTCCTAAGTGCCTTGGCTTCAATTTGGCGAATTCGTTCACGTGTAACACCAAATACTTTACCTACTTCTTCTAAGGTTCTAGTTCTGCCGTCATCAAGGCCAAAACGAAGTCTAAGAACGTTTTCTTCACGATCCGTTAACGTATCTAAGACGTCTTCTAATTGTTCTTTCAACAATTCATAAGCAGCATGCTCTGAAGGAGATGTAGCATCTTGGTCTTCAATAAAATCACCTAAATGAGAATCATCTTCTTCACCAATCGGAGTCTCTAATGAAACTGGCTCTTGAGCAATTTTCAATATTTCACGAACTTTTTCTGGAGTTAAATCCATTTCTTCAGCAATTTCTTCTGGTGATGGTTCCCTGCCTAAGTCTTGTAGCAATTGGCGTTGAACCCGAATAAGTTTATTAATGGTTTCTACCATATGAACAGGAATTCGAATCGTTCTAGCTTGATCTGCAATAGCACGAGTGATAGCCTGACGAATCCACCATGTAGCATACGTACTGAATTTGAAGCCTTTATCATAGTCGAATTTTTCTACTGCTTTAATAAGACCCATATTACCTTCTTGAATTAAATCCAAGAAGAGCATACCACGCCCAACATAACGTTTAGCAATACTAACAACTAAGCGTAAATTAGCTTCTGCTAATCTTCTTTTCGCTTCTTCGTCGCCTTGCTCAATTCGTTTTGCAAGCTCGATTTCTTCATCTGCAGAAAGGAGATCAACACGCCCAATTTCTTTTAAATACATTCTAACCGGATCATTGATTTTCACACCTGGAGGGACACTTAAATCATTTAAATCAAATTCATCTTCTTCCTCTTTTTCCAGTTCATGGATAATCGGGGATTCTTCATCATCTTCATTGTCTTCAAGAATCTCAATTCCTTGTTCACCAAGAGTTTCATAAAATTCATCCATTTGTTCGGAATCTAATTCAAAATGACTTAGTTTCCCTGAGATTATTTCATATGTTAAAAACCCGCGTTTTTTACCACGCTCAATTAATTGTTCTTTTGCTTGATCAAGAGTCAATTCAGGCTCTAATTCTTTGGAACGAGCTGATTTTTCAGCCATTTGTTCCCCTCCTTCCAACTATTTAAAACAAAAAACGAATAGTAATGGTATATCCATTTTGATGAAAGTTATGATAATGACTTACGCAGTTGCAAGATTTCTTTTGCAATCGAAACAGCTCTTTGCAAATCATTTTCTAGCTCAGCTTTTTTTTGTTCTTTCACTTTTTCATTTATTTTTAACATCTTTTGATGTTTCAACACTTGATTTATATAATCTTCAATTTCTTGATTAGAAACCTCATTATTCAATGGCATCATTTCTATATCTGCGATAACCCTCCGCAATTGTTCATCGCGTATATAAAGCAAAAAGGAACTTGCGTCAGGTTCATTACCTTCTTCGTAAAAACCAAGGAGGTGTGTTAGGATAGCTTGATGTTCGTCGATATAAAATGTATGTTCAGCTAATAAATCTCTGACTTTATATGCTATTTCCACATCTCGCAACATATGACTAATAAGTCGCCTTTCCGCAGTATGATGTGCAGGCAATAATTTTTTATCAGGTTTTAATAATACTGTAGATTTAAGACTTTGCCCCATTGATGAGTTTTTTTTCTTATTTACATAATATGCTTGACGTTGCTGCTGCTTTAATGCATCTATGGATATTGAAAATTCTTCTGCTAATTGACGCAAATAATGATCTCTTTCAACCGCTTTTTCAAGCTTAGAAATCTCGTCTATTATTATTTCTATATACTTAAGCTTTTCTCCTTCATTTTGAAGTTTTTTTCCTATTCGATGAAATTGCATTTTAAAAGCCATATAAGTCATGCTTGCCCCTATTACATCCTGACGAAATTTTTTCGCGCCATTTTGTTTAATGTAGTCATCAGGGTCTAAGCCGTCTGGCATTCTTGCAATCCGAATATTAATATGTTGTTCATCGAGCATTTTCCCTGCTTTATATGCAGCCTCTGTTCCTGCAGAATCAGAATCATAACAAAGAATAACATTATCCGTTAATCTGCGAATCTGCTGAACATGTTGCTCTGTTAAAGCTGTTCCCATTGTTGCAATCCCATTGTATATTTCACCGCGATCAGCCGAAATAACATCAGCAAATCCTTCAAATAAGATTACCTGTTGCTGTTTTTTTATAGCGCTTCTCGCTTGGTGAAGATTGTATAATAAGGAACTTTTATTAAATAGCTCTGTTTCAGGGCTGTTTAAATATTTAGGTTGATCATTTTGATCTAAAACCCTACCAGAAAATGCTATAGTCTGACCTTTGGAATTGAATATGGGAAACATAATTCTGTTTCTAAAACGGTCAAAATACGAATCCTCATGCTCTCTTTTAATGATAAGTCCCGCTTTTTCCATTAAAGATAATGGGAATCCTCTCTTTTGGAACAGCTTTACAGTGAAATCCCAACTAGGCAACGAGTACCCAATTTGGAATTTCTCCATACTTTCCCTCGTAAAACCCCGCTCAATAAGATATTCAAATGCTTCCTGACCCTCTTTAGTATTTACTAGTAAATGATGATAAAATTTTTGTAACAAAGTATGAGCTTCCATCATTTTATAGTGATCATCAGAAAAATTAGGCCTAGAGGAATGGAGGTCACTCTTTGGGTCAAAATTTAGTGCAATATTCGCTTTTTCTGCTAATTTAACAATTGCTTCTTGGAAACCAAGTCCATCAATATCCATGATAAATGTAATTACATTACCTCCAGCACCACATCCAAAACAATGAAATATTTGTTTATCAGATGAGACGGAGAAGGATGGCGTATTTTCACCATGAAAAGGACATAAACCGAAGTAGTTTCTCCCTTGTTTTTTCAAATGAACATATTCACCAATAACATCTACTATGTCTATTGACTGACGGATCTCATTAATTTTTTCTTCTGGAATTATTCCCGTCACGAAAACATCCCCAGTTGTCTTTAAATTTTTTACAATATTCGACAAAATTCGCACAAGATTACCAATCTTCATGATAACAATGGTTATAAAATAGAACAACTATCTTTTAAGAGACAGCCATCAATTTGAATAAAAATCTTTCTTCTGTAAGTTACTATTCTACATTACTCCGCAGAATCCTTCTTTCTTTCATGAATCATTTTCATGGAATTTACAGACCTTGTCGAATAATTTCAAGAAAATAATCTTGACATATCCCAATAATTAGTTTATTCCTTATTTCATGACTCTAAACCTATTTTAAATACATTTTTATCACAATTTTTTATTATAGTATATTTTAATGTATTTGACCATATATTTTTATCATAAAAAAATGAAAAACACATCATCCTTTTAGATCATGTGTTATTCGTTTCTAACGAATGTGATTTATGATAATGTTAGCTGTCTCTTCTACAGCCTTATTTGTAACATTTATTACCTTACATCCGATTTTCGAAGCTATTTGATCGAAATAATCTATTTCTAATTTTATACGTTCAATATTCGCATAGCTTGCTTGGTCATTTAGTCCCAGAGAAAGTAAACGTTCTTTTCGAATATGATTTAATTTCTCCGGATTTATTTTTAAACCAAAGCATTTTTCAGCTGGAACTTGAAATAATTCCTCTGGTGGATCTACTTCTGGTACTAATGGTACATTTGCCACTTTAAACCTTTTATGTGCTAAATATTGGGATAATGGTGTTTTCGAGGTGCGAGAAACACCAATAAGCACGATATCAGCACGAAGGATGCCTCTTGGGTCACGACCATCATCATATTTCACTGCAAACTCGATTGCTTCCACTTTTTTAAAATATTGCTCGTCTAATTTTCGTACAAGCCCAGGTTCACATAAAGGTTTTTTCCCATAAAGATCTTCTAGTTTATCAAGTAATGGACCGATAATATCGATTGAATATATTTGTTCCCTGTTTGATTTTTCCTTTATATATTGTCGCATTTCCGGTTTTACTAATGTATAGATAATGATGCCTTGATTCATTTTCGCAAGTGAAAGTACTTCATCAATATGATGGAAATCCTCTATATATGGAAACCTTTTTATTTCTGCATCTTTTCCATTAAATTGGCTAATTGCAGCCTTTGTTACTAATTCTGCTGTTTCACCCACCGAATCGGAGACAACATAAATGGTTGGTTTTGACATTTATTTCACCGAACTCCTTTTTATATAAACTTACAAATCGCCATCTACAAGAGCAACAAAGGCTTTTGTTATATTGGTTTTTGTTATACGTCCAGTAACTTCAAAACCTTGATCTGTTTCCTTTACTACTGGCATAGAATCAATCTGTTTATCAATTAGCTTCTTTGCTACATTAATTAATAAGTCATCCTTTTCGCAATATGTAATATTTGGCATACGTGTCATAATTATATTCACTGGTAATGCGGAGAGTTCTTGTTTTCCTATACTTGCTCTAAGTAAATCTTTTCGAGAAAGTACACCAACTAAATAGGAATTTTCATCCACCACATACAGAGTGCCAACATCTTCCAAAAACACATTTACAATTGCATCATATACAGAAATATTTTCATTTACTACTACCGGCATAGATTGATAGTCTCTTACAAAGATTTTATTTAGGTTTTCTGTAAGAAGCTGTGCGCCTGTTTTCCCTGTATAGAAGTAACCTACTCTTGGGCGTGCATCTAAATAACCTGCCATGGTCAAAATGGCTAAATCCGGCCTTAATGTCGCTCTTGTCAGCATAAGTTTTTCAGCAATATGTTCCCCTGTTATTGGACCATTATCTTTTACAATTTGTAAAATTTGTTGTTGCCTCTTATTAAGTTCTATCGTTTACACCCCCAATTCAAAAACGTACAGATGTGTTATACTTTTATAAGAATTATTATATACTAATTATAAAATTTGAAAAGTAATTTGCAACAGTAAGGTGCATAAATAAAGACTCTCATTTCTCAGGCGAAATAAAGAGCCTTCTTGTTATTGCATAGTTAAAGAATATCTTTAAATTTTTCAATTTGATCTATAAATTTTTTTGATTTCAAATGTAATCCAGAGTATTCATCATAATACATTGTTATAGTTGTGCGAAGTTCCTTTTTCGTCTCAGGCTTTACAGATATGTTACCTAATCTCCCAATATCAATAAAGTAAAATAGCCTAAGAAGTCGAATGGTACCTTGTGAAACTGGCAAAAGATATGGATCCTTTTGGAAACATCTATGACAAATGAGACCATTTTCCCGAATGGAGAATGCAAATTTTCCATCATTACTACCACAAACCGCACATTGATTCATCACAGGATATAACCCTAAAACATTTAACATTTTCATCTCAAATATATTTGTAATTATATCTAGATCAACATCTTCATTAATATAATTTAATGTTTGAAATAAAAGTTCAAATAGAAAAGGATTACGTTGTCTTTCTTCTACACTTCTATCTAAAAGATCCACAATGTAAGAAGCATATGCGGTTTTAAAGATATCTTCTCGAATAGATCTCATTGAAGAAATCATTTCTCCTTGCTGCAAGGTCCCGAGACCATTACCTGTCTGTACAAGAAAATATCCGTAAGTAAAAAGCTGGGAAACAGCAGATAGACGGCTTTTCGGTTTTTTTGCACCTCTTGCCATCATACCCAGTTTCCCAAATTCACGTGTATATACATTTACGATTTTGTTGGATTCACTATAATCATGAGTTCTAATTACAATACCTTCACATTTTTGAAGCATCATGTCCACCTACCAAAGCAATCTATTGCCTCATTCAGGTGATAACAGAAGAAACATATCAGGAAATCGGATAATCAATTTCTGAGATTTCATGCTCTGTTTTCATAGGTTCATCTTGTCCTTCTTTTTCCAGTTCCTTAAAAAGCAAATAGGTATCAATACTACCAGTTTCAGTAAAAAATTTCCATGTAAACTCTAGCATATAAACCCCCGCCTTTCATGTTGTGAAAACTCATGAAATCTTTTGTGATGCTAATATTAGTTTCACCGAGATTTCTTGAAATCATGTGACGTAAAAATTACTAACGAAATAGGATGCATAATCCATCACTAAACCACAACTTAAGGCTAACCTTAGTATTCATCTTCCCTAAATCCAAAATCTCGCAGCTGATTAATTTTATTTCTCCAATCCTTTTGGACCTTTACCCATAATTCCAGAAAAACCTTCGATCCAAGTAAATTTTCTATATCAACCCGAGCCCTTTTTCCAACTTCTTTCAGCATACTCCCTTGTTTACCAATAATAATACCCTTTTGCGAGGAGCGTTCAACCACAATCGTTGCCATTACGTGAACAATATCGGATTCTGATTTTTTTTCCATTTTATCAATAAGAACAGCAATGGAATGTGGAATCTCTTCGCGAGTTAAATGTAACACCTTTTCCCGTATCAACTCGGAAACGATAAATCGTTCTGGGTGGTCTGTAATCTGATCTGCAGGATAATATTGCGGACCAATAGGCAAATACTTTTTGATTTGATCTAATAATCGTTCGGTATTATTCCCTTGCAATGCTGATATCGGAATTATTTCCTTGAAATCAAAAAGATCCTTGTACTGATTGGTGATTGAAAATAACTCGTCAGGATGTATTTGGTCAATTTTATTAATAACAAGGAATACAGGAGTTCTAAATTCTTTCAATTTTTCTATGATAAATTCATCACCACGTCCTAAGCCTTCGGCAGCATTTATCATAAATAATATTAAGTCGACTTCTCTTAGAGTATTGGTTGCAACCTTCATCATGAAATCGCCAAGTTTATGTTTTGGTTTATGAATGCCCGGAGTATCAATAAAGATCATTTGAGAATCATTTGTTGTATAGACACCTTGAACTTTATTTCTAGTTGTTTGTGGTTTATCGCTCATAATTGCAATTTTTTGCCCAATTACTCTATTTAAGTACGTAGATTTTCCTACATTCGGGCGGCCGATTATCGAAATAAAACCAGATTTATATGCATTTTCTTCAAATTGATTATTATTCATTTAAATCCTCCGGAGAAAATGCACCAGGCAATAGCTCTTCAACTGTTAATTCTTTTATATCACCCTTTAAATTTGTAAGAATAATCTTCATATCCTTTGGGCAAAGCTCTGAGATAACTTGACGACAAACTCCACATGGAGGTACTGGACGGTTAGTATCTGCTGTTACAGCTAAAGCAGTAAAGGATTTATCTCCTTCTGAATATGCTTTAAATAACGCAGTACGTTCCGCACAATTCGCGACACTATATGCTGCATTTTCTATATTACAGCCATGATAAATTTTTCCGTCACTTGTGAGTAACGCTGCACCAACAGCAAACTTTGAATACGGTACGTATGCTTTATTTCTTGCTAATTTTGCTTCCTCAATTAAATGCTCTAAATTCATATTCCTTTTCCCTTCAAATCTTATTTTATCACAAAATTGTCATAAATTATAGAATATTTTTAATTAGTTTGAAAATATTAAAAAATCTGATTAAAAAAGTTTATCCACTGAAAAATTGGATAAACTTATTTTAACTCAAATAAAAAGTGGATTCAAATTCCTTACGGGGAAAATTGTTACACCCATACATCATGTTCTTATTATTACCATATGTAAATCAAAAATAGGTGTGCAAGTTTTGGAATGAAGATAATGCAGGCTATAATGACAGACATTATAGAATAGACCAAGACAGCACCTGCAGCTAAATCCTTTGCCTGCTTTGCCAATGGTTGATATTCCGATGTCGTCAAATCCACTACTCTTTCAATTGCAGAATTCAATAACTCTAAAGTAAAAACCCCAAAAATAGAAACAATAACAAATAACCATTCCACCGAAGAAATTTGCAAAAGGAAACTTAATAAAGTTGCTAAAATTGCTGCAGCAGTATGTATTTTAAAGTTTCTTTCATGCTCTAAACCATGAACAATTCCATAGAATGCACAGGAAAATGTTTTTGAAAAAGGCGTCTTTTTTTTATCGTTTAAGTCCATATTCATCTAAAAGATCCTTTTGAAGTCCAAACATTTCTTTCTCATCCTCTTCTGTCATATGATCATAGCCGAGAAGATGCAAAAATCCATGAAGGGCCAAAAATCCTAATTCACGAGTAAACGGATGACCATAATCATTAGCCTGTTCATGTGCTTTTGTTACAGAAATAATTATATCTCCGAGTATTCTTGGAATATCAACTCCATTGATCTCCATTTCTCCTTCTCCTAATTCTTCCATGGCAAAGGAGATAACGTCTGTAGGCAAATCTTTATCCCGAAATTCCTTATTGATTACTTGAATTTTTTCGTTTGACACAAAGGTAACAGAAACTTCACTTTCATTTTCTATTTCCAATTTATTAGCAACAAAGTTCAATAGATTCTCTACTAAATCAAAATCTTCTTTTGTTATTTCATTTGTTTCATCCATAAAATCAATGGACAAGGACATAATATCCACCTCTAAATCAAATTTATCTTGTCTAGCTCCGGCGCCTATCGGCTAGTGGATTTCTCCGTCTCCTCCCTACGAAAAGTCAACATCAGGGAAAATTAAACTTCAAATTTTACTCGGGAAAATTAAACTTCAAATTTTACTCATCCATTCGCCGTTGGGCAATGCGCCTTTCGCTTTTCTTATTCTGGATATTCAATTCGCGAATGAAATATACCATTTAATGTCTCACAAAATGTCTTCTTTATAACCTCTAGCTCTTTTAAGGTTATATCACATTCGTTTAATTGTCCATCCTGCAAGCGATCCTGAACAATATGATGAATGAGTTCTTTTATTTGATCTGGTGACGGATGTGCCATCGATCGAACTGCAGCTTCAACACTATCAGCGATACTTATTATAGCAATTTCTTTCGTCTGTGGCTTTGGTCCTGGATAACGAAACGATTCTATATCAACATTTGGGTTTTCTTCCTTTGCCTTTACATAAAAATATTTCAACAAAGTCGTACCATGATGTTGTTCAGCGATATCGATAATCTCCTTAGGAAATTTATGTTTTCTTAACATTTTTCCTCCGTCTAATGCATGTGCAATAATGATATCCCTGCTCACTTCCGGAGATAAATGATTGTGTGGATTTTCCATGTTAATTTGATTTTCAATAAAAAACTGCGGACGTTTTGTCTTACCAATATCGTGATAATAACATCCTACTCTAGCCAAGAAACCATTTGCACCTACAGCTTCACATGCCGCCTCAGCTAAGTTTGCAACCATTACACTATGATGATATGTTCCAGGTGCTTCTGTTAAAATCTTTTTCAATAAAGGGTGGTTCGGATTTGAAAGTTCAATTAATTTAATGGTGGATAATATCCCAAAACCCGCTTCAAAAAATGGGACGAGACCAATTGTTAATACTGCTGACAATAAACCAGAAACAAGAGCAAACACGATGAAATATATGTACTCGATCTTTGAAAACTGTCCATTTCCTAATAGAATTAATGCAAATATCATCATTAAATTAATGATGGATACAAACAAACCTGCTTGTAAAATATTGGAGCGACGATTACGATTCGATAAAAAAAGGATGCCAGCAATACCACTAAATAAAATGTAAACTGCTATCTCAATATTAATAGTGCCAGCTAATTCATCTCTAAATATAATACTCCCACAAGCAGCCAACAAAATGGTTACAATAAATGCAAAACGCTCATTTAACATAACTCGAATTAACATAGGTGCCAATGCAGCAGGATAAATATAACCTAAATTAGGTAAGTTCGTGTTATCAATAAATCCAATAATCCTCAACAATAATAGGGAGATGATAAAAATGAAACTAATAAGAACTAAATATGTTTGCTTTTTTTCTTCTGAGTACGAAGTATTCCTTATATAAATATATATTGGACTTATCATTAATAAGACAAACAAAGCTAAGCCGTAAAAAGGTTTTACTGTAGGATTACTCTTTAATAAACCAAGTAATTGTAATTGGTGGTAGATATCTCTATCAATAAGATGCCCTTCCTGGACAATAACCTGACCTTGCAAAATTTTTACTGGTTCAACATTTTCCATTGCTTGTTTTTGCCTAGCCTCTGTTAAACTAGGATCATAGATATCATTAGGGACAATCGCGTATTTACCAAGCTCAACTGCTGCTTCTCTCAAGTCCCTTCCTAAATTAGATTGATTGATTCTATCCGCAATTTTTAATCTTGTTTGTGAAACTTGATCCTCTCTAATTTTGTCACTCATAAGTGATTCCACTTGCTGAATCACAATATTCCTCGCATCCTCCAAATCATAATGATTCGTTTTCAACAAAGTATAAAATATGTCATCCGGTATTCTCTTGGTAACATCTTCGTTCACATTTTTTGATAAATCATCCTTTAATATTTCTAATTTCTCGGCATCGGATTTTTTTTTCTGCTTATCTTTTGTGTTTTCTGGTAAACCAGGCTCATAATTTACATCATTAACAAAATCGAAAATAGAGTTTATTAGGGAAACTCTATTTTGTAAAGTTTCCTTTTTAAACGTATATATCCTACCAACTTCATCCGCTGCTTTTTGGCGTTCTTCATTTGTTTTTGCTTCATCTTCAACCGTTTTAGGAGAACGAACTGTTTTATCTGCTATGGAAAATAACTCCATATTATACGTTTGCGGCTTAACATTATAATATAGGACCCCATATATTAATACCGATAATAAAAGGAGTGTAATAATGGTAAAGACTTTATAGCTTAGTAGAGTACGAATTTTTCCAATGTAGTCTTGAATATTCACGCTGTTCTCCCACCACCTTAATATTTCAATATTACAAATTTACAATTTTACCCAAGATCACCGTTAATTATACCCATTAAAAAGTTTATATCATACCTAATTATGTAAAATGATATCAGTTTTTGTACATTATTGCACTTTATTTTAAAAAAATACCTGAACAGTCTATGTTCAGGTACGGCTCTTTTCTTAAATTTTTGCATTTTTAAAATAAATCACAACTAATCTTTGCTCATCTTTATATATGATCTTTTAGGATAAGATGCCCCGCAACAAGACTGTTACGATATTTCACCTTTGTATTTATAGGATATATTAATTAGAATCCCATCAAATCAGGAAGAATGTTGACTGTACGCTTCGATTATCCTTGCTACTAGTGGGTGACGAACAATATCAGTTTGTTCGAGATATATAAAGGAAATTTTTGGTATACCACTTAAAATTTTTTCTGCTTCAGCTAGTCCCGACATTGCACCTTTTGGCAAATCAACTTGTGTTCTATCGCCAGTTATGACCATTTTAGAATTAAACCCTAGCCTAGTTAAAAACATTTTCATTTGGGCATGCGTGGTATTTTGTGCTTCATCCAATATGACAAAAGCATCGTCTAAGGTTCTTCCTCTCATGTACGCAAGAGGGGCAATTTCAATCGTTTCACGTTCTATCAGACGTGCTGTATGCTCACTGCCCAAAATGTCGTGCAGGGCATCATATAGCGGGCGTAAATAGGGGTCAACCTTTTCTTTCAAATCACCTGGTAAAAAACCGAGGCTTTCTCCGGCTTCCACTGCTGGTCTAGTTAAAATGATTTTTTTCACCATTCCATTCTTTAGTGCATGAACAGCCATCACAACAGCTAAATACGTTTTCCCTGTACCTGCCGGCCCAATCCCGAACACTAAATCATGTTTTTTTATAGCTGTGATATATTGTTTTTGGCCTAATGTTTTGACACGGATTGATTTACCTTTAGCCGTTTTCGTAATTTCTTCATTATACATATCTGCAAAGAATTCCAATGTTCCCTTGTGCTCCAATTGAATGGCATATAGAACATCCCGGGAGCCTATATTAATCCCTTTTCTGATAATGATTAATAAACTTTCTAAAACATTATTTACCCGTTCGACATCCTCCGAATTACCAGAAATATGAACAGATTCACCTCTTGTAATAATAGATATCTTATAAGAATCCTCTAGTAATTTTAAATTACTATCGGATACTCCAAATAAAGAAATGGCTTCATTTGGGTTTTGTAATTGAATCTTTGCTGTAATGATTTCTATTGACATTCTTAGTCTCCTTGAACGATTGGTTTTGCCTCCGCTATGTCTTCAATAACTTGGAAATAGATTGATAAATTAACTTTACCATTCTCCACTTGTTCATGCAAAATATATTCATCCACGATTTTTGCATCATTTGGAATTTTTGTTTTTAAATCATTTACGGCAAGCTCTTTTGCTGCACTAATTGCTTGTGTTTTTGTGTAATCCCTTTTAGCCAATTCCTTTTCACGTACACTTTTTTTTACGTAATCAATAGGGAGCTTCCATTTTAAAAACTTAATAGGATGTACATTCTTCTCTGTTTCATATGCTTTATATTTTATCTTACCAAATCCCCAAAAAGGCATACTGAAAGAACCTATTTTTAAGGAATATTTTTTTTGTTCATTACCGGTAAATACTTGAAATTCTGATTGTAATGGGAGCTCAACATCCGATTTATACCATGTCTTTCCATATACTTTTCCTATTGCTGCAACGGGCTTTTGATCTTCTTCCCTTCCAATTAAACCAGAAACGAGCAATTGCCCTTTTTTTACAAACTGATTTACTTTCACTACCGGAATACCTGCTTCTACAAACATATCAACAATAACCGCTTTTTGATTGGCTACTAAATGTCTTGGACTTAATATCTTTTTTGGTTTTGGTGTATTTTTTTCTACTACTTGCAATTGGAAGGTTGTCCCATGCAAGTCAACACCAACCCAAGTAATGTTTGGAACTTTATTTGTAAGTTCATGTTGAATAGACTCAAGGCTATCCATATTAAATTGTAATTTACCAACTTGAATTCCCATTTTAGTTAATTCTTTTTTGATTTGGTGTTCAGTTTGCGGGCTTGCCCCTTTTATTTGTATTCCCCAAACGACATTAGAGAGCAATGTGATTATGATAAAAAATAAGATTAGACCTGTTAAAAAACCGGCATTTTTTAATGTTCTTTTCCAAAGAAACGGTAGACCTTGTCCACTTATAAAAGAAATACGATAATCAAATTTTCTAGCTTGATGCCTTAGCTTATGAAGATCCTGCAACCGAATATAAAAAGTAATAGCATCAGTACCTTGGCGCTTTACATTCCATATCATTAAACGGGAGCGGGTGAGTTGATTTATAAATCGCTCTCCCCCTTTCCCTTCCACTTTAACATGAATGGTACCACCTAGAAATGTAACCCAATGATTTTTCACACTTCGTCACTCCTATTCATTCAAAAACTTGACAGCATCTATTTTCCCTTCCAACAATATCTCTTCTGGTAAAATGGTTTTAATAACAAACGATTTCCCGATAATAAGTAATTGACCTTGTTTGAGAAGCAGCCTTACTTCTTGGTCAGAGAAGGCAAGAAGTCCGCGGTGATTTTCTATGTAAATATGAATTTGGCCAATCATGGTAATACGCGGCAGGTCCATCATGACATCCTGTGGAAGTTGCATCGTGTTGGTCATTAATCTTTGCAGAAGTCGGCTCCATTTTTTTGCCATAGAAAAGAACCCCCTTTCATATCATATTTATGAAAATAATTGAGGATTCAGCACTTAATTTCTTATTAATTTAGAAAAGCGGAAACGCCTTGCACATCGGCGTATGGATGAGTGAAATTTGTACTTCCAATTTCACCTTCGTAGTCTTCGACGCAAGATTAAGGAAACACGACAAGGAACAGTCGATGTTGACTTATCGTAGGGAGGAGACGGAGAAATCCACTAGCCGATAGGCGTTATTGAAATTGTAGTGCAAATTTCACCGAGTGAAAATTGTAGTGTATTTTCACCTGGAGCTAGACAGATAAAAAATCCGTGCCACAACATAGTGGCACGGATTTTTTCAATTTCTTCTATATGGTTTTTTTGAACGAGGAGGACCAAGTACCTCCGCTAAAATGATTCCTTTTACTAAATCATTACCATCATTTATTAGCGGGTGAGTTTCCCCTGTTTTTATATCTTCTACTTTTTTGTTTATTTGCTCGATTCTCTTTACATAAATCTCCTCTTGATTTTTCAAGTGGTCCGTTTGTAATTCAGCTTCCAGTTTCTTATCTCGATAAATTTTATCGTTTTCATGCTTTTTCGGAGCAGGCGCAGAAACCACTTCTGGAGAGATTTTTTTTATATTTTCTTCAAAAGTTTTTTGCATTTCTCCAAAAAGGGATCTTGGAGTCGAAGTTTGTTTGTTACTTTTAGCTTTTTCAAGTTTATTCTTATTAGCAATTGCTCCTATAATACCAACGATTATCGCAATTAAAATCGCTTCCAAAGGAAAACCTCCTTCCCTCCTGCGATATTTTATTCAGGCTTATTTGGATCTTTTCTATCTCCAGTCATTTTCCCAATGGATCCTCTCATATCCGTATCCGATTCGATATTCTTGAAGTTCATGTAATCCATTACACCTAGATTTCCTGTTCTTAAAGCTTCTGCCATCGCTAACGGAACATCTGCCTCTGATTCTACTACTTTTGCCCTCATTTCTTGGACACGTGCTTTCATTTCTTGTTCCGTTGCTACCGCCATTGCGCGACGTTCCTCAGCCTTCGCTTGAGCAATCTTCTTATCAGCTTCTGCTTGTTCTGTTTGAAGCTCTGCACCGATGTTTTTACCGATTTCCACATCCGCTATATCAATAGAAAGAATTTCAAATGCTGTTCCGGCATCTAGGCCTTTCGATAAGACAGTTTTAGAAATTAAATCCGGATTTTCGAGTACCTTATTATGATCTGTAGAAGAACCAATCGTACTGACAATCCCTTCTCCGACACGAGCGACAACCGTTTCTTCACCCGCTCCACCGACTAATCTTTCAATATTTGCACGTACTGTTATCCTAGCTTTCGCCTTCACTTCAATCCCATTCATGGCAACACCGGCAATAAATGGTGTTTCAATAACCTTTGGATTAACACTCATTTGGACTGCTTCTAAAACATTACGTCCGGCCAAATCAATCGCTGCACATCTTTCAAATGATAGTTCAATATTTGCTCTATGCGCTGCAATTAAAGCATTTACTACTCTGTCTACATTACCACCAGCAAGATAGTGGCTTTCCAATTGATTAATACTCACTTCAATTCCAGCTTTTCTTGCTTTTATGAGTGGATTAATGACTCTACTTGGTATAACCCTTCTTAGTCTCATCCCAACTAACGTGAAGATTCCAATCCGAACCCCTGCCGCTAGCGCCGAAATCCAAAGCATCACAGGCACAAATGTTAGTAAAATACCTATGATAATAACAGCAGCGATAATTCCAACAATTAATAATACAGTACCAGCTTCTATTACCAAATTAATTCCTCCTCATTCAACGAATCTTTTAATGTTAATTTTGTCTGACGACAATTCTAACTCCTTCTACTTTTATTACCTTGACATCAACATCTTTGGCAATAAACACTCCTTCAGCCACCACATCTAAACGTTCTCCATTAATATCAATGGTGCCTGCTGGTCTTAATGGAGTGATTGTTTTACCAATATGTCCGAGTATATCGGTTCGGTTTACATTTGATACATAACCTTTCTCGGTACTTGCTGAATCTGACAAAACAATTCTTTTAAATAGTTTCATTCTTCTTCCGAACACCTTTATCATAACAATCATAGCAATGATAGTGATGAGAAGTGCAATCATAATAGAAATCCCTGTATAAAGGAGATTACCGCCAGTCATCAATAAGGAACCGATAATGGCCAAAACTCCTAAAAACCCGGCAATTGCACCTGGTAAAAAGAGTTCAGCGATAATTAGTACAACCCCAATAAAAAATAGAATAAGAGAATTGAAACTCGCATCACCCGTCACTATATGGCTAAAATAAAATAATACAAGTGCGATGATTCCAATAATCCCATACAATCCAAATTTCGGTGTATACATTTCCATCACGAATCCTAAACTTGCAAAACATAATAGAATTGTCACTACAATTGGATCTGTAAGAAAGTTTGCGAAATTTTCAATAGGACTATTTGGAGCAACAATTATCCCTTGATTCACCGCAGCATGAACAGGAATATTTACTGTCATCATTAAGATGCAAAACCCGATGATTCCAGCACATTTTTTTTGCAAAGCTAATCACCCCCATTTTACCTATTCTACGATTAAAAAGCTTTGTAAGTTTCAAAAAAATGAAGCATTTCCAAAAGAAAAAATTTTCTTACGATGCCTTCTAAATAAAAAAGGTCGAAAAGTTCCCTTCTCGACCTTTTTTATCATTTTAAGATAAAAGCTGCTGTACTCTCTTGTTTACGGTTGCTCCATCTGCCTTACCTTTTACTTTCGGCATAATGGCATTCATGACTTTACCTATATCAGCTTTTGAGGTTGCATTTACTTCACGAATCGTTTCTTCAACAATCGCAGTCAATTCTTCTTCTGTTAGCTGTTTTGGCATATATATATTTACAAAAGTCAATTCCGTTTGAATTTTTTCAACTAGATCTTCACGACCTGCATCACTAAATTCTTGGAGGGAGTCTTTACGTTGCTTAACTTCGCGAGAAAGGATTGTCAACTCTTCTTCTTCAGTTAAATTTTCCTTTTTTAGCTTAATCGCTTCGTTTTGTAATGAAGCTTTAAGCAAACGAATGACAGAGAGTTTTTCTTTTTCTTTGTTTTTCATTGCTTTTTTCATATCTTCATTTAAACGCTCGAGAAGACCCATATTTTCACCCTCAATTAGAACTTACGTTTTCTAGCAGCTTCAGACTTTTTCTTACGTCTTACGCTTGGTTTTTCATAAAATTCGCGCTTTCTATATTCTTGCAAAGTTCCCGTTTTAGAAACTGAGCGTTTGAAGCGGCGAAGAGCATCTTCAAGCGATTCGTTTTTACGAACAACTGTTTTTGACATCTCTCTTTCCCTCCCTCCGAACACACTACGGTTACATGTTCACGCATGTAAAAAACCATGTACCTTGCAATTATAATATAACCTTCATTTTAGGTCAACAATCTTCCAAAAAACAATAAGTCAACTTTAAAATAAAAAAATGAAAGAGTGTCTTAAATAATAACATTATAGCAGGATATTCAATTGTTTTGCTAATCATAAGGAAATCTGTAAATTCGAATAGTTTATTAAATATACAACTTATAATCATGTCTTTTCACCTCATGCATACATTTAATTAGAGGTGGTAGGACATGTTGCATATAATCCTTTTTATATGTCTAGTAGGAATTTTTATTTTGGGGATTACCTGGTTAAGAATGGGTCTCTTTAATTTATCCGGCAAAGCAATGGAAAAATGGCTAAAACAAGTGACGAATACTCCTTTTAAAGGAATGCTTGTAGGAATTATTATGACTCCTATCCTGCAGAGTAGTGGTGCTGTCATGGTGATTACAGTGGGGTTAGTTGCAGCTGGGGTATTAGCATTTCCACAAACAATTGGAATTATATTAGGAACAAATATCGGCACTACTTTTACATTAGAATTCCTGTCATTTAATTTAACTATTCTTGTCATCCCCTTTTTCGTTTTGGGAATTATATGTATGTTTTTCCATAAAACAAAATTAAAAAGCTTAGGCTTGTGTTTTATTGGTTTCGCATTAATATTTTCTTCAATGAGATCCTTTGAACGGTTGGCTATCCCCTTAACGCAATTACCGGTTACACAAAAATTATTGATATTATTAAATGATCACTTTCTGTACGCATTTATAGTCGGAATAATCATTACAGCCTGTATCCAATCTGGCACTGTTATGACTGGTATAGCAATGAGTTTTTTAAGCGTCCACATATTTTCACTCGAAACAGGTATTGTCATAATGATTGGAGCAAATATTGGTACATGTATTACAGGTCTATTAGCAAGTATTGGAGCAGGAGAAGAAGCTAGATTAACGGCTTATGCACATATTTGGCTTAATGTAGGCGGTGCACTTATTTGTTTGCCATTTTTAAGTCAATTATCATCCATATGCCAAGAGCTATCTTCTTATCCCGAAACACAGCTTGCCCATGCGAGTGTTATTTTTAATTTGTTTTCATCCATTTTAGTATTGCCATTTGCTACTAAATTCGGACGACTTATTGTGAAAATTCATGGTAAAAAAACGATAATTAATTAAAAAAATAGAGATCAAATCCTCGTTTTTTAATTAATAGTCCGTATCACTTGTTAATCCTTGTACAATTTTCACGCCAGAGCTTGCACCTATACGTGTAGCACCTGCTTCTATCATAGCCTTTGCATCTTCTACACTTCTAACGCCACCTGAAGCTTTTACACCGATATCTGGTCCGACTGTTTTTCTCATTAAGGAAATATCTTCTGTAGTCGCTCCACCAGTAGAAAACCCTGTGGAGGTTTTCACAAAATCTGCACCTGCTTTAACGGCAATCTCACAAGCATGAACTTTTTCATCATCCGTTAATAAGCATGTTTCAATAATTACCTTTGTTAAGGCTTTTCCTTTTGCAGCATCTATCACCGCTTTTATATCGTTCTCTACTAGCTCATTATCACCGCTTTTTAATGCGCTAATATTGATGACCATGTCTATTTCACCGGCACCATTTTCAATTGCATTCTTTGTTTCAAATGCTTTTGTCTCAGGTGTACTCGCCCCAAGAGGAAAGCCAATTACAGTGCAGACCTTTACCTCTGTACCTTTTAGCCGTTCCGCACAATATTGTACCCATGTTGGATTTACACAAACAGATGCAAAAGAATATTCTTTTGCTTCCAGACATAGTGTATGTATTTGATCTTTTGTTGCGTCAGCCTTTAATTGTGTATGATCAATCATTTTGGCAATTGTTTGATTCATAATAAACTCCTCCTACTATATGTTCATTACTGCTTACTATACCATTTTCTTTACTTAGGTTCGAGCACTATCAGTTTGCCCATTAAATAATAAAATTTTCTTTAGAAACTTTAGAACAAATGCGCAAGCGCCTTGCTCATCGGCGTACGGATTTCGTAGTCTTCGACTGAGATAAAGGAAACCGTGCTCGGTAGTTCACGAGCAATTGAAAATTGCACTACCATTTTCACCGAGTAAAATTTGAAGTGTAATTTTACCTGATGTTGACTTATCGTAAGGAGGAGACGGAGAAATCCGCTAGCCGATAGGCGCTATTGAAATTGAAGTGCAAATTTCACCTGAAGCTAGACGTAGACAATTTGTTGAAAAATTATCCACAAGCTTGAATTTTATAATTTCCTAAACGATAAAAAAAGCTACAGAAAATTTCTGTAGCTTTATATTGCCTTAAGTTCGGTTTTATCAACGGTATCATCCATAATGCGAACAAACTGTCCCTCATTATAAGGATATCCTGCTTTTGTTATTTTCACTCTTACAAGCTTTCCAACCATATCTTCCGTAGCAGGGAAAACTACCTTCAAATAATTATCCGTATAGCCCTCATATAAGCCACTATTTGGATCTTCTTTAAACTTTTCTTCTGGAATGACCTCTAATACTTCGTTTTCGAATTGGGAAGAGTATTCTTTTGCAAGTTGATCTGAAAGAGCAATCAGACGATGTACTCGTTCATTTTTCACTTCTTCATCAATTTGATCTGTCATTCTAGCTGCAGGTGTTCCAGTACGTTTTGAATATGGGAATACATGAAGCTCAGAGAATTGATGATCTTTTATAAAATTATATGTTTCCATAAACTCTTCTTCGGTTTCACCAGGAAAACCAACAATAACATCAGATGTTACCGCAAGACCTGGTAATGCTTTCTTTAGCTTCACAAGTCTTTCTGCGTATTCCGCCATCGTGTATTTACGTCTCATTCTTTTTAAAACAGTGTCTGAACCAGACTGTAATGGAATATGCATATGTCTAACAATTAATTTAGATTTCTCGATTACTTCAATTACTTCATCTGTCAGCTGACTTGCTTCAATTGACGAGATTCTAATTCGTTTTAACCCTTTGACTTCTGCTTCCATATCACTTAATAGCATCGCTAAGTTATAATCCTTTAGATCTTGACCGTAACCACCAGTATGAATACCTGTTAAAACAATTTCTTTATAACCTGCATCTACTAATCCTTGTGCCTGACGGATAACCTCTTTCGGATCCCGTGAGCGCATTAGTCCGCGTGCCCAAGGAATAATACAGAAAGTGCAAAAGTTATTACAACCTTCTTGAATTTTTAATGATGCGCGTGTACGATCCGTAAATGCTGGAACATCTAATTCTTCATATACACGATTTTTCATAATATTTTTCACGCCATTAATTGGTTGGCGTTCTGTTTTATATTGTTCAATATACTCAAGCATTTTCACACGGTCTTGAGTACCTACTACTATATCAACACCTGGGATTGCCATAATTTCAGCCGGTGATGTTTGAGCATAGCATCCTGTTACGCAAATAACTGCATCTGGATTTTTACGAACTGCTCGTCTGATAACTTGACGGCTTTTTTTATCACCAGTGTTAGTTACTGTACAAGTATTTATGACATAAACATCTGATGTTGATTCAAACTCAACCCGTTCATAGCCTTGTTGTTTAAACAATTGCCATATCGCTTCTGTTTCATAATGGTTAACTTTACAACCTAAAGTATGAAATGCTACAGAGGACATTGTTTTTCACCTCATTAATTCTAAATGATAGGAAATTGCCGATAAAGCATATAATGGTGCGGTTTCTGTTCTAAGAATTCTCGGTCCAAACCCACAAATTTCAAAGTCATTATTCTTTAACAGCTCAATTTCCGAATTTGATATCCCGCCTTCTGGTCCAAAAACAATTAAAACCGTATCTTCGGGATTAAATTTTGCTAGCAATTTAGCAAAATTTGTACTTTCACCTTGTTTCGCATTTTCTTCATACGCAACAATTTTATGAGTATAGTTGGAACTAATTTTAAGTAACTCTTTAAAAGGGACTGGTGGTAGTATTGCTGGTTTATGCTGACGATGAGACTGTTCCGCTGCTTCTTCCGCAATTTTTTCCCATCTGGCAAGCTTTTTTTCCTTCTTTACGTCCCATTTAACGATCGAGCGATCCGCAATAAAAGGGATAAATTGAAATGCACCGAGTTCAGTTCCTTTTTGGATGATTAGTTCTAATTTATCCCCTTTAGGCAGTCCGCTCGCAATGGTAACATGAACAGGCATTTCTTTATTCATTTCTTCCCATTTTACAATAGAAGTAATAACCTCATCATTGGAAATATCCACTATTTCTGCTATACACGCCTTCTTCTCATGAAATACTAGATAAATTTTATCACCAGAAGACATTCTCATCACATGTGCAATATGATGAAAATAATCACCTTTTAAGGATATTTCATTCTCACCTGTATACTGTTCATCTAAAAAATAGCGTTGCAAACTATTTCACCTACGCTTTGCAATAAATGCAATCCAATCTTCCATTGCAATCGTTTCTTCAATGGAAAAGCCAGATTGAATGATTGCTTCTTTCACTTCATTTTTCTTTTGTTGAATAATTCCCGAAGCAATAAAATAACCATCTTTTTTCACTGCCTTAGCAACATCGTCCGTAAAACGCATGATGACTTCTGCTAAAATATTTGCTACCACAACATCTGCTTGCCTATCGACACCATTTAATAAATCATTTTTAGAAACCGAAACAACTTCTTGAACCTTATTCAGTTTAATATTTAATTTAGCAGATTGAACGGCAACTTCATCAAGATCAAGTGCGGTAACTTTATTTGCTCCAAGTAGTGCAGCAGCAATGCTTAAGACCCCTGATCCCGTTCCAACATCAATGACGTGATCGTTCTCTTTAACCGTGCGTTCCAATGCTTGAATACACATTACAGTTGTTGGATGTGTTCCGGTGCCAAATGCCATACCGGGATCTAATTCAATAATTAATTCATCACTATTAACCGGCTCATAATGTTCCCACGTAGGCACAATTGTAAATTTCGCCGAGATTTTAACAGGATTATAATATTTTTTCCAAGCAGTTGCCCATTCTTCCTCGTTCACTTCGCTGATGGAAACATTATTCTTGCCTATATCAATATTGAATAATGCTAAATTCGTTATTGCTTGCTTTATTTCTTCTACGGTTTCACCTAAAAAGCTATTAACAGGCAAATACGCTTTCATAATAACGCCTTCTTCGGGGTAATCTCCTGGATCAAGTTGGTAGATTTCTCCAAACTGATCTTCGCGTTCTTTAATGAGTTCAAATGGGTCTTCAATTACAACCCCGCTTGCACCTGCCTCGTGTAAAATATTTGAGATTGGTTCAATTGCTTCATTTGTAGTGTGAATCATGATCTCAGACCATTTCAAAACCTGCCAACTCCATTCATCCATTATTCCCCTTTAAAAGCTTTCTTCATTTTGCCGAAAAATGTTTCATGCTGTTCATCAGGAACATTTCCACTTATTTCACTGAATTCCCGAAGTAGTTGTTTTTGTCCATCCGTTAATTTCGTTGGAGTTATCACCTTCACATGGATGTTCTGGTCACCAACTCCATAGCCTCTAACATTTGGTACACCTTTTCCGCGCAAACGGAATTTTGTGCCTGTTTGTGTTCCAGCTGGAACTTTCAACTTAACTTTTCCATGCAATGTTGGCACTTCTATTTCATCACCTAATGCAGCTTGAGCAAAGGTAATTGGAATTTCACAGTAGATATCATCGCCATCACGTTCGAAAAACTCATGTTCTCTTACATGGAATACAACGTAAAGATCACCTGAAGGTCCACCGTTAATACCTGGCTCCCCTTGACCAGTCACACGTAATTGTTGTCCGTCATCAATACCTGCAGGAATTTTGACATTAATTTTTCGGCGTTTCTTAACTTTTCCAGCACCGCCACAAGTTTTACACTTATCTTTAATCATTTTCCCGGTTCCACTACAATAATGGCAAACTCTTCTGTTTACAATTTTTCCAAAAGGTGTATTTTGCTCTGTATTTAATTGACCGCTTCCATGACAATGTGAACATGTTTCCGGATTTGTTCCAGGCTTCGCACCTGTTCCATGACAAGTATCACATTCTTCTTCTCGTGGTATTTCGATTTCTGTTTCTTTTCCAAAAACAGCATCTTCAAAAGATAATGCCATCGTATATTGAAGATCCGCCCCTTGTCTTGGTGCATTCGGATCACGGCGTCTACCGCCACCGCCACCAAAGAACGTACTAAAAATATCCTCAAAGCCACCAAAACCACCAAAATCACTTGCACCGCCAAAACCTTGATTCGGATCTGTGTGCCCAAACTGATCATAATGTGCACGTTTGTCGTCTTCACTTAGTACTTCATATGCTTCTTTAATTTCTATAAATTTATCAGCTGCATCTGGAGCTTTATTAATATCCGGATGGTATTGTTTTGATAATTTTCGATACGCTTTTTTTATTTCATCTTTTGTAGCATTTTTCTGTAATCCTAATACTTCATAATAATCCCTTTTACTCATACAAACACACTCCCGAAACACTTAACATAAAGGTTATTTTAACATTCACAGTAGGAACAATCAATAAAAGAATACATCATAAGAAAAGTCAAAGCCAAGATGGACCTGACTTTGACTTTTATTCTTTACGGGAATTTCAAAAAACTCCCATCGCTTTTCTATTTGTCTAGCTACGGAGCCTATCGACTAGCAAACTTCCGGTCTCCTCCCTACGATAAGTCAACATCAGTTCCTGAGTTACCTCACTGTGTTTCCTTTATCTCAGTCGAAGCCCTACAGTTTGTACGTCGATGAGCAAGGCGCCTTCGCTTTTCTATTTATCGTCCTTGACTTCTTCAAATTCCGCATCTACAACATCGTCAGCTTTTTTAGAACCTTCTTGGCCCTCAGCATTTTGTGAAGCTTGCGCTTGTTTTGCAGCTTCTTCATATAATTTCACAGACAAGTTTTGCACAATCTCTTGAAGTGCTTCTTTCTTTTCACGAATTTCATTTAATTCATTTTTCTCTACTGCAGCTTTTAAGGCATCTTTTGCATCTTCCGCCTTTTTCACTTCTTCTTGATCGACTTTTCCTTCAAGATCTTTTAATGTTTTTTCGGTTGTAAAGATGAGCTGATCTGCCTCATTGCGTAATTCAACTTCTTCCTTACGCTCTTTATCTGCTTCCGCATTTTCTTCTGCTTCTTTCACCATACGATCAATTTCTTCATCAGAAAGGCCTGTGGAGGATTTAATCGTAATGTTTTGTTGTTTTCCAGTTCCTAAATCTTTAGCACTTACATTTACAATACCGTTTTTATCAATATCGAATGTAACTTCAATTTGTGGAATTCCTCGCGGTGCTGGCGGAATATCAGATAATTGGAAGCGACCAAGTGTTTTGTTGTCCGCTGCCATTGGACGTTCACCTTGCAATACATGAATATCAACAGCTGTTTGGCTATCAGCAGCAGTTGAGAATACTTGTGACTTAGATGTTGGAATCGTTGTATTGCGATCAATTAACTTTGTAAATACTGATCCCATTGTCTCAATACCTAATGAAAGTGGAGTTACATCAAGAAGTACAACGTCCTTCACATCTCCTGTTAATACACCACCTTGAATTGCTGCACCCATTGCAACAACTTCATCTGGGTTTACCCCTTTATGTGGTTCTTTACCAACTTCTTTGCGAATTGCATCTTGTACAGCAGGAATACGCGTAGATCCTCCTACTAAAATAACCTTATCGATTTCAGAAGGTGACAAACCTGCATCCTTTAACGCTTGACGAGTTGGTCCCATTGTACGCTCTACTAAACCAGCAGAAAGTTCATCAAATTTAGCACGTGTAAGTGTAAGTTCTAAATGTAATGGACCTGCTTCGCCAGCTGTAATAAATGGTAATGAGATTTGTGTAGAAGTAACACCGGATAAATCTTTTTTCGCTTTTTCAGCAGCATCCTTTAGACGCTGTAAAGCCATTCTATCTTTTGAAAGATCAATTCCATTCTCTTTCTTAAATTCCGCTACTAAATAATCGATAACGACTTGGTCAAAATCGTCCCCACCTAATCTATTATCACCAGCAGTAGCACGTACTTCAAATACACCGTCTCCAAGTTCCAAAATAGAAACGTCGAATGTACCACCACCAAGGTCATATACTAGGATAGTTTGATCTTGATCCATTTTATCTAAACCGTATGCTAATGCTGCAGCAGTCGGCTCATTGATGATACGTTCAACTTCTAAACCGGCAATTTTCCCAGCATCTTTTGTCGCTTGACGTTCCGCATCATTAAAATATGCAGGTACGGTAATAACAGCCTTATCAACTTTTTCTCCTAAGTATTCCTCTGCATATGATTTCAAATATTGAAGGATCATAGCAGAAAGTTCTTGTGGAGAATATTCTTTGCCTTCAATTGTTTCTTTATAGCTTGTTCCCATATGGCGTTTAATCGATATAATCGTATTGGGATTCGTAATTGCTTGACGCTTTGCAACCTCACCCACTTGACGTTCACCATTTTTAAATGCAACTACTGAAGGTGTTGTTCGATTTCCCTCCGGATTAGGAATTACCTTTGGTTCGCCACCCTCAAGGACTGATACACATGAGTTAGTTGTACCTAAGTCAATACCAATAATTTTGCTCATGTTTTTTCCTCCTACTCTTTAATATGTATAGATTACTGATTGACCTTTACCATAGATGGTCGGATAACACGGTCATTTAAAACATAGCCCTTTTGGAACTCTTCAACTACTGTATTAGATCCGTAGTTTTCATCTTCCACTTGCATGATTGCTTGATGATATTGCGGGTCGAATTCCTTCCCTACAGATTCAATCGATACGGCACCTTCTTGTTTCAATGCTTCAATAATGCTTCTGTACACCATATCCATTCCTTGCATAAGCTGTGATACTTGCTCATTATCTGGTGTAATTTGCATTGCGCGTTCGAAATTATCAATAGCAGGCAATAGATTTGTAATTAAATTCTGTGCTCTATATTTTTCACTTGATTCGCGTTCGATCCCGACACGTCTTCGGAAATTATCAAAATCTGCGCGCAATCTGAGATAGCGATTTTCTGATTCCTTTAATTTTTCTTCAAGCTCTTGAATTTGTTCTTGAACCAAGTTTGTTTCCACATTTGCATTATTATCATCTGAAGAATTATTTTCTTCAGCAAAGATTTCTTCTACACTTTCGCTGTGGTTTTCTTCTGTTTGTTCCATTTCTTCTGTCAGCTTTTTTTCATCTGCCATCTGCATTCACCTCCCTTAAGGACATAAAAAGAAATATCTATTCTTTATAAGTCATTGAAAATAACTAGAAATTAGCAAGACTCGCTAATCTCCAGTTACCTTTAAATATATCCAGCTCTGTTAGGCTTGATACAATTTCGTAAGCACTCTGGACATATCATTACTTAAAAAGTCTAACAAGCTAATTACCCTTGAATATTCCATTCTTGTTGGGCCTAAAATGGCAATTGTTCCAACCGGTTCATTTCTAACCGAATATGTTGCTGTAATAAGACTACAATTTTCCATTACTGACAACTTGTTTTCTTTCCCGATTTTGACATGAATACCTTTTGGGATTTGTCTGAATAAATCATAAAATCCTTGTTCACGTTCTATCATATCCATTAATGAACGAATTTTTTGGATATCATGAAACTCGGGTTGATTAAGCATATTTGCTTTCCCGCCGAAAAAGATTTTTTCATGATCAGGTATCATCAATGTTTCAGAAATGGTATATAACATGGAATCATAATTATGAATATGTTGCTTTAAAATTTCAGCAACTTCCTTGTAGATCTTATCCTTCAAATCATGAATAGGAACATTAACCAATCGCTCATTAAGTATATTCACCATACGTTCCAGTTCACCGACATTGAATCCATGCGGAAACGTAAACATCCTATTTTCAACGTGGCCGGTGTCCGTAATAATAATCGCTATAGCAGTATCATTATTAAGTGGAACAATTTGCAAATGTTTTAATTTTGTTTCCTTAACATCCGGTCCAAGTAGGATTGCTGTGTAATTTGTCAATTCAGATAGTATTTTCGCTGATTTTTGAACAATATTTTCAAGCTCGTAAATTCTTTCTGCGAAGATGGAATGAATCAGTGAAATATCTTTTGAATCAAGCTTTTGTGGTGACAGAATATGATCAACATAATAGCGATACCCTTTCTCTGAAGGAATTCTGCCTGACGATGTATGAGTCTTTTCAATAAAACCTAACTCTTCAAGGTCAGCCATTTCATTTCGGATCGTAGCAGAACTAAATGAAATTTCTTCTTTTTTGGAAAGAGTTCTTGAACCCACTGGTTGTGCAGACCGAATAAAATCATCAATAATTACTTGTAATATAAGGAGTTGACGATCTGATAACAACTTCTATCACCTCTGTTAGCACTCTTCGAGGATGAGTGCTAAATCTAATAATAAATTATCAAAACAGGTCGATAATGTCAACATATTTGCACAGTAGATCAAATGCGCGGGGCGCCTTGCACATCGGCGTACGGATTTCGTAGTCTGCGACTGAGATAAAGGAAACCGTGCTCGGTAGTTCACGAGCTATTGAAAATTGAACTACCATTTTCACCGAGTGAAATTTGAAGTACCAATTTCACCTGATGTTGACTTATCGTAGGGAGGAGACGTAGAAATCCGCTAGCCGATAGGCGCTATTGAAATTGAAGTGCAAATTTCACCTGAAGCTAGACGTAGACAACTTTTATAAAAGGTCAAACACAGTATAAAATTTATATAATTTCTAATTCATAAGAAAAGCCTGAAATACTTCGTTCCCGATAAATCTGCCTTCTTTTGTCAATTTGATCCTATCATCTGTTACTTCTAGAAGCTTTTTTTCAACCATTTCAGAAATAGCATTTGCAAATATTTTTAAAACATCTTCATTATATTTTTCCTTAAAATGCAATAAACTTACACCGTCATTTTTCCTTAAGCCTAAAAACATTTCCTCTTCCATCATTTCCTGTTTCGTAAGTTTGTGCTGTTCAAAGATAGGCAGTTCATCCTTTTCCAATGGGGTAAGATACTTTTTAACTGGCCCATAGTTTGAACTTCTTACTTGATTAACATAACCATGTGCACCCGCACCGAAACCGAAATACTCTTCATTTTTCCAATAAACGAGATTATGTTTACTTTCGTATCCAAGTTTAGAAAAATTGCTGATTTCGTATTGGTTTAATCCGTATTTATCCATTTCTGTCATTAAGAGCTGATACATCTTGGCATCAGCTTCCTCTGATGGAAGATGAAGCTTCCCTTTTTTCATTAAATTATAAAAGACAGTTTTCGGTTCAACAATTAATGAGTAACTAGAATAATGAGGAAGATTTAATAATAAAGCAGTCTTTAAAGTGGAACGGAAATCCTCCTCGGTTTGCCCAGGAAGACCGTAAATTAAATCAATACTAATATTTTCAAATCCTGTTTTTTCTGCTTTTGCTAACGTTTCAAATACATCTGCAGAAGTATGTGTACGGCCAATTTTTTTTAATAAATCATCATTAAATGACTGAACCCCAAAGCTTAAGCGATTCACTCCATATTCACGTAAGATCCTTAGCTTTTCATCCGATAAATCACCTGGGTTTGCTTCGAATGTAAACTCACCATTGTAAAAAGGAAGGATAGACCGAATTCCGTTGCATAGCTTATCCAACTGGGATTCGTTTAGGACAGTTGGCGTACCTCCTCCTACAAAAATAGTTTTTAATTCCTTTGTTGGAGTACTATCCAATTGTAGTTTCATTTCTTTTAATAATCCTTCAATATATTCTTCCACTGGCTGGCCCTTTAAAAACACTTTATTAAAATCACAGTAATAACAAATATGTTCACAAAAAGGAATATGAATATATGCAGCTTCCATTACATCACGACCTATCAATTTATAGAATAGAAAAGAGGGAGTTCTACTTCCCTTAGCATACTCCCCCCTTAAAATACCACTATTTTGGATTGTTATCGTCCATTTTGAGAATAGCCATAAATGCTTCTTGAGGCACTTCAACAGAACCTACTTGCTTCATGCGCTTTTTCCCTTCTTTTTGTTTCTCAAGAAGTTTACGTTTTCGTGAAATGTCGCCTCCGTAACATTTGGCAAGTACATTCTTACGCATTGCTTTAATAGTTGAACGGGCAACTATCTTTTGACCAACAGCAGCTTGAATAGGTACCTCAAACTGTTGGCGTGGAATAATTTCTTTTAACTTTTCTACAATTATCTTTCCACGTTCATATGCAAAATCACGGTGAACAATAAAGCTTAATGCATCAACCTTTTCAGTGTTCAAAAGAATATCCATTTTCACTAGCTTGGAAGGCTTATAGCCAATTAATTCATAATCAAATGAAGCATATCCTTTTGTGCTAGATTTCAATTGATCAAAGAAATCATAAACAATTTCAGAAAGTGGGATTTCATAAACAACATTTACACGGATATCATCCAAATACTGCATATCAATAAAATTACCGCGTTTAGCCTGAGACAGTTCCATAACCGCTCCAACATAATCATTAGGAACCATTATCGATGCTTTTACATATGGCTCTTCAACCCTATCAATTTTTTGCGGATCAGGCATATTTGATGGGTTATCTACATTCAATTCCGTTCCATCCGTTAAGTGAACAGTATAAATAACACTTGGAGCCGTTGTAATTAAATCAATTTTAAATTCCCGTTCAATACGTTCTTGGATAATTTCCATGTGTAGCAATCCTAGAAATCCACAGCGGAATCCAAAGCCAAGAGCTTGGGATGTTTCCGGTTCAAATTGAAGAGATGAGTCGTTTAATTCAAGTTTTTCCAATGCATCTCGTAAATCATTAAATTTAGCCGAGTCAATTGGATAAAGACCACAATAAACCATTGGATTTAACTTTCTATAACCAGGGAGTGGCACATTTGCAGGGTTTTTAGCGCTTGTAATTGTATCCCCAACGCGAGTATCTCCAACATTTTTTATAGCCGCCGTTAGGAATCCTACGTCACCTACAGTAAGTTCATCACATAGCGTTTGTTTTGGCGTGTGAACCCCAACTTCCGTCACTTCAAATTCTTTTCCTGTTGCCATCATTCGGATTTTATCGCCTACTTTTACAGATCCTTCAACCACACGGATATATGCAATAACTCCACGATATGCATCATATAGGGAATCAAAAATAAGTGCTTTTAAAGGTGCATCTGGATCACCAGCTGGTGCTGGCACCTTCTCGACAATTTGCTCGAGAATTTCTTCAATACCGATACCAGCCTTTGCCGAAGCTAGAACAGCCTCAGATGCATCAAGTCCGATCACATCCTCAACTTCTTGTCTTACCCTCTCTGGATCGGCAGCAGGTAAATCTATTTTATTGATAACTGGTAATATTTCTAGATTATTATCAAGTGCTAAATAGACATTTGCTAATGTTTGAGCTTCAATACCTTGAGCAGCATCCACGACGAGTATTGCACCTTCACATGCCGCCAAACTCCTTGAAACTTCATAAGTAAAATCAACATGTCCTGGAGTATCAATTAAGTGGAGAATGTAATTCTCTCCATCTTTAGCTGTATATTTTAATTGGACTGCGTTTAATTTTATTGTTATCCCACGCTCACGTTCAAGATCCATAGAATCTAGCAATTGAGCCTTCATTTCACGAGAGGTTAATGCGTTTGTTTTTTCTAATATACGATCTGCTAAGGTAGATTTGCCATGATCGATATGTGCAATAATAGAAAAGTTGCGAATTTTTGCTTGTCGTTGTAGTTTTTCTTCATGATTCATAATGTTTCACTCCTGTTAATCGACACGTATACACTATTTTTGATTATATCAGCACGTATTTTAAGATTCAACAAGAAAAGCGCAAACGCCTTGCTCATCGGCGTACGGATGAGTGAAATTTGTACTCCCAATTTCACCTTCGTAGTCTGCGACTGAGATAAAGGAAACACAACGAGGTAGTTCACGAGTTATTGAAAATTGAACTACCATTTTCACCGAGTAAAATTTGAAGTTTAATTTTACCGAGTGAAATTAGCATTTCCAATTTCACCTGATGCCCGCTTATCGTAGGGAGGAGACGTAGAAATCCGCTAGCCGATAGGCGCTATTGAAATTGAAGTACAAATTTCACTTGGAGCTAGACAACAAGAAAAGTGCAAGCCGCTTAGCTAGACATAAAGAAAAGCATCCGTTTTTATAGTTGGATGCTTTTTCCATTTATATTATTGAAGATACAAGTTCAATGATTTTTTCTGTCATGGAAGAAATAATGTTCGTTAATGCTTTTCCTAATGATGAGAAAAGATTAAATGCTTTAATATTTTGCAAATGTTCTTTTTTTTCATCCAAATTATGGGATGTTGTTTTTTTTCCTAATCCAGAAGTTTCCGTATTTCCATTGTTTTTTTCATGAAAAGTAACGGGGGATTGTAATGTTGGATCATTATATCCCTTCATCTTAACCATTCCCTCATTCGCTTTTTCCATGCCTACTAAAACACCTACAAATAATAATGCGATAAGCAAGGAACATTTAATAAAAAACCTTGTCATTTTCATCATTCCTTTATTTTAATGAAGCACCTTGAAATTCCGCTATCTTAATTTTTTACAGGTGGCTGCTCTCCATCTACCTTTTCTGCCTGCCAATAATAGTCACTAAATACATCTGCAAGGGCAGTTACCGATCTATACATTTCTTCAAACGTATTATCGACTCCACCTACTTCAATTAAAAATGAATTGGATGAAAGGTCTTGATTAAATTTTCCGTTAGTACTTGCACCAGCCTTTTGAATTACCCCTTTACTCAATCCCTTATATCTTTTTTCAAGACGCCTGTGCAATTCCTTTGCAAGTTGAGAATTCTTTTCATGATTAGGATTTTCTCCACCGATAACAAAAGAAATCTTTGCATATGATTGACCATTTATTTTCACAGTTGTTTTCTGCTTTCGTTCCGAATCACGATGAATATCAATAAAATAATTTAGATTTCGATTCCCAGCCATCGCTTCTCGAACGAGTGTTCTCGACTCGAGATAGGACTGCCCATATTTCCAACCCTTTTTTAACAAGAGACTTTGAACGTCCGTTTTATCAATAAACGTTCCAATACCACGATCCTCTAATTCCTCTTTAAACTTTTCACCGACCATTGTCACGTTGATTTTCGAGTGGCTTGCCGCATTTGGGTCTGTTACCCCTTTTAAATATGGTAAGTATGATTCTCTAGTATGAGTAAAATACAGGAATACTACCTTCTTTTTCCCTGTCGATAATGTTGTGTTTTGTTTATTGGAATCCTTCGATTTATTGGTATCCATAATATTTTCTGTATTTTTTAAATCCGGATCCTTTTTCGAATGAAATACTCCATCCGGTGGAACTGATTCAATCGGGAGGTTCGTATAATTTAATCCTTCTCCTGCTACGAGTATTTTACTATCAAACATATAAAATCCTGGAAGCTCTCTACTGATAAAACTTCTTGGGTCTTTAAAACTAACATTTGTCACTAGATTAAAAATAATATTTCCTAGAGATACAGAATCACTGGTTTTCTGTATACCAGAACTTAATACATGACTTTCCGACGCCATAAGATGATAGAGAACTTGTCCTGACATATGTGAACTTGCATCTGTTACTAGATTTGAATTCATTCTATATCCAGGTTTTATCGTCGTTAATATTCCTGTTAATGAAAAAATAAGAATAAGGGTTAGAACGATAATACCAATGAATTTCAAAATACTAGATAATTGTAATGTGATAACAAAGCTTTGATTTTTGTATGGTTTCATTTGTTCCACCCTCTCGTAGCTAATCTATTACAATGTATGAAATTACTAGAGAAAGTAGAACAAAATTTGCTAGCTTTAATGGCTCTTTTCTTAATCAGTGTTGCTTTGTTAACAGAAACCTTATACATATCCTTGTTCAGATTAAGAAAGAAGAATTTCTTAAAAAAAGATGCCCCGACATAAAGTCCACGTTAAGGTTATTAACCATTTACGAAAAATAACAATCAATTTCAAAGATGGTCACCATTTACCTTGTTTTATAACCGCTATCCGTTTGATCAACCACTTGATGGAGAGCTGCATTTAACCCCGTTGCTATTAAATTTGACATGTCCTCTATGAAGAGATCCACTTCCTTTGGTGTAACCATTAAATTATGACCAAGCGGCGCTAATACTTCATGGATAAGACGCCGTTTTTCTTCATCCTCAAGGCCACCAATCATCCCCAAGAACATTTTTCGATGCTCCTCACCGGGTAAATCAGCTTCTGTTAACACACGTTTTTCTCCAAATGTCATCCCAGACGGTGCAAGCGAACTAGACGGCCTGCCCCCTTCTCTCATTTCTTTCCCGAAGTGTTTTAATAGATAATCAATAGTATCACTTGTAATAGAAACTGCGTCGACAACTGTGGGGACTCCAATAGCGATAACAGGCACACCCAATGTTTCTTTGCTTAATTCCTTTCGTTTGTTCCCCACTCCAGATCCAGGATGAATGCCAGTATCTGAGATTTGGATGGTTGCATTCACTCTTTCAATAGAGCGAGATGCCAAAGCATCAATTGCAATAATAAAATCAGGTTTTGCTTTTTCTGCAACACCAAAAATAATATCGCTTGTTTCAATCCCTGTTAACCCCATTACTCCAGGTGCTAAGGCACTTACAGATCGATAACCTTCTTCTACATTATCTGGATCAAGTTGAAATAAATGCCGAGTTACGATTACATTTTCACAAACCATTGGACCTAATGCGTCAGGCGTAACATTCCAATTTCCTAATCCAACGATTAAGCAACTGGCATCTTTCGGGATATTTAGTTGCTTAAGAAATTGACTAAATTCGTTTGCAAAGACCTTTTCCACTTTTTGCTGTAATACCGTATCATGTTGGCGGATACCTTGGACTTCAATAGTTAAGTAATATCCTGCCTTTTTTCCAATCACCTGTTCTCCTTCTTTTGTAATTTCGACTGTTGAAATTTTTATATCGTCTACGGTTCGTTCTTTAACAATAACGCCATCAATTTCTGTAGCTTTTTCATCATTCAGTTTATGTTTTCGATCCTCTACAACCATTTCGCGTGCTTCGAGGGCTAGATCGGTTCTTACTGAATACAAACTTAAATCCAGCTTTTCTTCCCTTTTCAATCCTATTCCTCCTTTTTTTCTTAAATCACTTAGAATTTATCCATAATTTACATGATTACCTTACAAATTAAAATTCATTCATTTTAGGTTCTACTATTACGTTTTTGATAAAGAAAAGAATCCTAAATACCCTTTTCCATTTATAGATAAATTCTGTTTTTGTCTATTAGTATTGCAAAATCACCACTCGTTTGATAAAATATCACTTGTTCTTACTGTGAAAGTCGAGTAGTGATTTCTTTATTACTCGTAGGAGGTGAAATAAATGCCAAATATTAAATCTGCTATCAAACGCGTTAAAACAAGCGAAGAGCGTAATGCACAAAACTCAGCTCAAAAATCAACTATGCGTACGGCTGTGAAGAAATTCGAAGCTGCAGTTGTAAATAAAGATGAAAACGCTAAAACATTATTAGCTACTGCTGTTAAGCAACTTGATAAAGCTGCTTCTAACGGTCTTATTCATAAAAACACTGCAAACAGACAAAAAGCACGCTTAATGAAAAAATTAACTGTTGCAAATGCATAATAAAAACGATCCAGAATGGATCGTTTTTTTTTATTTCCATATTATTTACTTCGTTGGATCCTAAATAATAACATTTCAATTAACATAGATTTTGGTAAAGAACTTGTCTTCATTTGAAGATCCGCGTCAGCTATCCACATCATCATTTTATTTAGCTCATCTTCCGTAAACATTTTTGCTTGTCCAGCAGCAAGCTTTATTCTATATGGGTGAATCTTAAGGAAACTAGCAATTTGCTGTTGTCCATACCCACGTCTTGTTAATTCCTTTGTTTGATATAACAATCTAAATTGATTTGCAATAATCGAAAGAATTTTTATTGGTTCTTCGTTTTGCTTTAAAAGATCATAATATATTCGCAAAGCTTCATCAATTTTCCGTTGAATTACTTTATCAACTAACGAAAAAATATTTTGTTCCAAGGATTTGGAAGCTAGCATTTCTACTGTATGTTTATCAATACTCTGCTCGGAAAAAAGGGATAGTTTATCTACTTCACTTGCTAGCATCATTAAATTTGTGCCTGAAAGCATCATTAACATTTCAATGGCTTCATCGTTAATTTCTACGTGATTTGCTTCTGCACGATGACGAATCCATGCTCTTAATTCCTGTTCACTTAATTTTTTCGCTTCGAATACTTCTGCCAATCGTTTTAGTTGCTTTGTAATTTTTTTTCGTTCGTCCAGTTTTTCATATGGCGCAACAAATACAATCGTACTATACGGAACAGGTTCCTCTAGATAAGCTTCCAATTTAGAAATATCATGCTCTACCTTTGATTTTTGTTTTTCAGAAGTTAAAAAATATGGATTATGTAAAAAGATCAGTCTTTTTTCTCCCATAAAAGGAAGTGTCTCCGCATCCTCAATTGCAATATCTAATGATACTTCTTCGAGATCATAATTAGCAAAATTAAAATCCAATTCCTCATCTGTTAACATATTTTTCAATAATTTTTGTTTTGTCTCATTGATTAAAAAGCTTTCCATTCCATATAATAGATATATCGGCGAAAATTGCTTTCGTTCAATTTTTTTCCAAATGTCAATCATCAAATGCCTTCTTTCTTATTTTATCTTATCTCTATCGTAAAAAAGGATTGTGATTTTGACAAGAGGAGATTAACTCTCGTGTTTGAAGAGTCAATCTCCATTATCTATAATAAACGCCAATGAAAAAGACCTAGGATACTTTTTCATTAACGGAAATCTTGAGTAATAATATTTTCACCTTAATAGTGAAAAGTATTTGTGTTAACTCTTGTCAGCGAAGGAAATTAGACGGTTACTATAGCTTTTTCAGACTGAATCGTCTATACTAAAGTGGAAATAGGAGGGGTAGTTGTGAACGAATTTGAAAAACATGTACAGTATAAAGGAAATGACGCAATCGATTCTGGGATTGGATTCGGAGTGTCATTTGCATTTTTTGCAATTATGTTCATTATCGCAACTGTCATCAAGCTCGTTGGATAATTATAATGAGTTTGTGAAGGAGTTTGCTTTTGCAAACTCCTTTTTTATTTCCCGTAAAATCTTACAATATTTTATGGAAGTATCGTATGAAAAGTTCCTTTTTTTCCTTTAAATTTATACATTATTTCGCCTTGTTCATCTGTTCTATAAATTTTAATATGCGCATTATTTAAACGCTTCAGAACTTCGTCCGTAGGATGGCCATATCGGTTGTTTTTTCCTACTGAAATAATCGCAATGGATGGTTGAATATTTTCGAGGAACGGTTGGGTGGTTGATGTTCTACTCCCATGATGTCCAACCTTTAACACATCTACGTGAAATGGATAGGAATGGATTAGCTTTTCTTCCCCCTCCTTTTCTAAATCACCGGTAAACAGCCAACTTTTCCCGCCAACCACAGCACGCAGTACTAATGAATGATTATTACCATCATAGTTATTATCAAATGGCGAAACTATTCGAAATTCCCCTTCTCTATTTACCCATCCAAAGCCAGCTTTCACTTCTAATATTGGGGTATTTTCCTTTTGGAAAGCAATTACTGTATCGTACATTAATGGTTTAGTCGTAGCGTTCGGAGGAATATAAACATGGCTTACTTTTATATTTCCAATAAGCTCTTTCGCTGCCCCCATATGATCTGCATCACTATGAGTCAAAATCAATTTGTCAATTTTGGTAATTCCTTTTCCTTTTAAAAAAGGTATTAATACATCATTTCCAATGGTAAAGTTGCGTTTTCTCTTAGCCCATTCTGGTACTTCAAACTCAATAGTCCCGCCGGTATCAATAAGGTAGGTCCCTTGATGATAAGGAAGATGGATAAGTATACAATCTCCCTGACCAATATCAACAAAGTCAATTTCACCGTATGGATTGTAAAATTTTGCTGTCATGTATAAACTAACAACAATTAGAAGCGGCAATCCAGAAGTAAATATTTTCATACTATGTTCCCATTGGTAAAACAAAAATAAACTTGCTGCGATGATAAAAATCAATACCCATATACCCGGCCTTCCAACAATTAAAACCGCCCATTTAAAATCCAGTAATTGCGCCAGCTTTTCCGATAAAAAAATAATGAACAGTAAACATTGCTTTATCAAGCTGAATAACAACGGAAAAATAAATTGTGCAAAAAAAGAAAAGATCAAAAGCGGTAAAATAACAAAGCTGTATAATGGGACAAAGAAAAGATTACTAACAATACTCACGATTGAAATTTGATAAAACTGGTAAATCATAATAGAGAGGGAGGAAATTTGAGAAATCAAGGAGATCACAATCAATTGTATTACACTGTTTTTGTATCGTTTCATTATTGTCTGTGATGATAAAAGGATTGACAAAGTTACGATGAAAGATAATTGAAAGCCAACATTAAAAAGGATAAATGGATTTTTTATCAAAAATAGTAAGAAGCTAATGGCTAGCCCATCTAATGAGGTCAATGATAGTTTAGAATGGGTGGAGAGTAGGATGATGATTAACATTATGCCTGCACGGATAACTGGTGGATTTGCCCCACTCAATACAGTGTATACAGGCAAGATTAGAATAATTATTTTCGAACTCATTTCTCTCGTTATACCGATTCGGATAAGTATAAAATAAAACCCCCAAAATATTAGAGATACATGCAAGCCAGAAATCGCTAATAAATGGACAATTCCTAATCGTTGGTACAAAGAGTACGTTTCATCATCAAAATCGATTCGATCTCCAAAAAGGAGAGCTTTAGCATAAGGAATTATTGCAGTTGGATATTGTTGTTCAATGTTTAGGAGCGCAATTTCTCGCAAGCGTTTAATTTTATTCAATACTCCCTTTCTATCATCTATACATTTAGTAAATTCATCTACTTTAAGCTGCCAATGGATATTCTGCCTAAAAAGATATTGTTTGTAATTAAATAAATGCTCATTTCTATTTTTCTCTGGCACGGATAATACTCCTACTAAGTTACATGTAACACCGGGTTGAAGAAGTTTTTCTAGCGATTGTTTATCTGCTTCACTTTTAATTATATAGCTTAGAACTACATCTTCTTTTTTATCTGTTTGGACAGTAGCACTTAATTTGTTTCCATCAATTAAAGGTTTATTTTGAAAAGTAATTTGAAATTCACTTTGATTTGGATGAAAATTTGTTTTGTGATGGGAATTATTGCTGAAGGTACTTATTGTAAAAAAGAGGATGTACGCCAATATAGTTATCAACATTAGCTTTCTTTTTTTAGTAAGGAAACTACGAAGACAAAAAAGATGGAATGTTAAGGTTAGCCCCCAATGAACATGTAATGCCAGTGAAGTTGCACTTAGCGAGGCTACTGCTGCGTATAACCAATATCCTTGCATATACTCTCCTTTGCATAATAAGTGGAAGCAAAAACCTCCACCTACTATTTATTTAGGTTTTAAGAAAAGGGCTGTTTTTTAAAATAATTTATCAACTTGTAATTGTAAAGAAGCTAATGACTGATCATCTATTCCTTTTTCCTCTAATAATTTTATAAGGGACTGAACAAAATCAGCTTTTTCATTTGCCGTAAGATCCAAGGAATTTTGATCAAATGGGACTTGCTCTGTATATACACCTGCTTTATGAAAAAGTTCTATAGCATATGGATGATTTTTGTAATCGTGCGCATAATAAACTGCTTTTATGCCTGCTTGGATAATTGCTTTACAGCATTGTAAGCATGGGAAATGCGTAACATATATTTCTGCACCATTCGTAGGAACCCCGAATTTCGCACATTGGAGAATAGCATTCATTTCAGCATGGATGGTCCTTACACAATGATTATCAATGACATAGCATCCTTCATCAATACAATGCTCACCGCCGGCTATTGATCCATTATATCCTCCTGCGATAATTCTTTTATCACGTACAATCGTGGCACCAACCGTTAATCGTGTACATGTGCTTCGGGAAGATAATAAAAAACTTTGCGCCATAAAATATTGGTTCCAAGAGATTCTTTCCATTCTCGAATTTCCCCCTTTCTATGATCTATATACTTGTATTTATAAGTGTAACATTACTGGACAGTAATAGAGTCCTTTAATTTTTCAAATGTTTTATCCCCTATTCCTGTTACGTTCTTTATTTCCTCCACTTTTTTGAAACCGTCATTCTTTTCTCGATATTCCATGATTGCCGCTGCTTTTGAAGGACCTATCCCCGTTAGTGTTTGCAATTGTTCTGCCGTTGCAGTATTAATATTGACTTGGTCATTATCTTGATGTTGAGGAGTTGTCGTAATATTTATATCTGCATCTACGTCCTCTTCATTTGTTGGGACATAAATAACCATTTCATCATGTATTTTTTGCGCCAAATTTACTTTTCGCTGATCAGCTTTTTTATGAAAACCTCCAGCCCTCTGAATTAAATCTAACACTCTGTCATCTTCCATTGCTTCATAAACTCCCGGGTGTACCACAGCTCCTTTCACATCTATAAACATTTTTCCAGTTGGCTTCTTCTCGACTTGATTATTCTCGTCCTTTTGCACTTTATCAATCTGAGAGAATGAAAATTCAGTATCTTCCTTTCCATTTGATTTTTGTTGAAAAAAATAAATGCTTATTGCTATTCCGATGACGGCAATTCCTAAAATAATGATTTTATTTTTTAATAATAGTTCTTTCATACAAACCACCTTTTCGCAGTGTAGTATAATGTTGTGATGAATATTCACATAGGAAATGACATAGAGTTTTATGAAGGAATAGTAACGACAAAACGAAGGTTAATTATGGCCATAATTTTCTCATGAGGACGTTTTCCTATAAATTATTGCTTTTCGTAATTTTTTTAATCCTAAATTAGACTTAGTTTCGGGGCATCTTTTCTTGAAATGGATATCCATTCTAAGCCGAATAAGGAATTTATAAGATTTTCTTTTACAAAAGCACAAAGTTTAAGAAAAGAGCCTTTCGTAAAGGAGGAGAGAAAAAGTGAAAATAGGCATCATTGGAACTGGAAATATGGGGACTATTTTGGTGGAATCCTTCGTAGACAGTAAGGCAATTTCTCCTTCCAATCTTTATATTACAAATAGAACGATAGCAAAAGCTAAAAACTTGCAGAATAAATATCCCTTAATCCATATTTGCAATGAAATACCTGAGTTAATCCATTCATGTGATTTAATTTTCTTGTGTGTGAAACCATTAGATTTTCATCCATTATTAACAAAATACAAAGATTTGTTTACAAAAGATAAATGTTTGGTTTCTATTACAAGTTCCGTTTCTGTTGAACAACTCTCGTCCGTCACACAGTGTTCATGTGCAAGAGCAATTCCAAGCATAACCAATCGGGCATTAGCGGGAGTTTCCTTAATAACGTTCTCACCGTCTTGTGACGAAAACTGGAAAAGAACCATAAAAGAATTACTGTCATCTATTTCTATCCCCCTCGAAATAGACCAAAATATTACACGTGTTTCTTCAGATATTGTAAGTTGTGGTCCTGCTTTTTTTAGTTATTTAACACAGGCATTCATCGATGCAGCGGTTAAAAAGACAAGTATTGATACATCTACTGCGACTATTTTAGCAGGAGAAATGCTTGTAGGTTTAGGTGACTTATTGAAAAAAGGATACTATACTCTTCCTACACTACAGGAAAAAGTTTGTGTAAAAGGCGGTATTACAGGTGAAGGAATAAAAGTCTTAGAAAACGAGCTAGGGGATGTTTTCGAAAATATTTTTATCGCTACCCATGAGAAGTTTAACGAGGATGTTGAAGTTGTAACAAAACAATTTGGAGTTTAGCTTATTCAAATTATTCAACATCTTATTCGAATTTCCTGCAAAATAATTGAAATTATTTCAAAAAAAATGAGCGGAGGTTTATAACCCCCACTCATTTTTTGCAAGTAAAGAAGATTCTCTCTGAAGTTTTGTCCGGGTTGTCATGATGAAAATCAGCATTTACTTCAAGAATTTGAAAACCAGCTGTATGTAACCATTCGGTATAATCATGTTCTGTGTATGTACGTTGAACATGCACTTCATCAAATCGATTATACGTTTTTATTTCCTCATCATATAGAAAAAAAGTAAGCTCGTGCTCAACAGAATATGGATATTCACCTTCGAAACAGTTCCAAATATATGAAACAGTATCATCATTATCAGCATACGTTTGGTTAGCAAAGATATTTTCCACTTTATTAATCGAATGGACATCAAATACAAATAGTCCATCTTTTTTCAGATGTGCATATACCCTTCGAAACGTTTCTTTAACCTCTTCTGGATTCTTTAAGTAATTTAAAGAATCACAAAAAATGGTCACAATATCATACTGTCCCAAATCTTCTAACTCACACATGTTCTGTTGAAAAAAAGCAATATTCACATGGTTTTGAACTGATTTTTGACTTGCAACGGTAAGCATATCCTCTGATAAATCAACACCTGTTGTTTCAAAACCAGCTTTCGCCAACCTTATTGACAATTCACCGGTGCCACATGCGACTTCTAGTATACGATTCCCTGGAGTATGTTGATACTTTGTGACTTTGGTTTGTAAAAAATTCAACCATTCATCATAAGGAACATCCTTCATAAGGTAATCATATACATATGCAAATTCTCCATACGTCATCGTCATCACTCACTTAGAACATTAACCGTCGGAGCATCTCCCCACAGTCTTTCAAGATTGTAGTATGTTCTTTCGTCCCGATGAAATACATGGGCAACAATATCTCCAAGATCTATTAATACCCATTTCCCTTCATCAAAGCCCTCCATTTTTTTAACATTGTAACCTATCTCTTCTGCTTTATCTTTAATTTCTCTTGCAATTGCTTGTACTTGTTTATCGGAATTTCCATGGCAAATTAAAAAATAATCGGCAATTAAGGATATTCCATTCATATTTAAGACAACAATATTTTCGGCTCTTTTATCATCGGCAGCCTTAACCGTTAAAGATAATAACTCATGATTTTTCATTATCTTACATCTTCACCTTTCATAATAAGATCATTGTAAAAGTCAATCGTATCAGGATATACTGTCTGATTTCGCTTTAATAAATATTGGATCGTATTTCGAACAGAATAGATTAATGCCTTATCCAGACTTATCTGAGCTAACTCTCTTGCTTCTTCAACACCTGGGAAATTCCGGCCAGGCTCTATATAATCGGCAAGATAAATAATTTTATCTAGCAATGACATCTCTATTCTACCAGAAGTATGGAAACGAATTGCATTTAATACTTGTACATCACGTATTCCCACTTCTTTTTCAACCAAATAAGCACCAACTGGAGCATGCCATAACTCAGGGTTAAATTGTAGAAGTCGAGGATCAAAATGTTGTTCGACGATGATCCTTTTCATTTCACTTAGCGGTCGAAATTTTGCATAGTCATGAAAAATAGCGGACGTTTCCGCTTTCTTTTGATCAGCACCATACTTTATTGCTAACTGGATGGCTGTTTCCATTACCCCTATAGTATGAATATAGCGTTTTTCTGTAATTTGTGCCTTTACTATATTCAAGGCATTATTTCGATCCATATAAATGACGCTCCTTAATATAGTTCCAAACTTTCTCTAAAATTAAATATTTCACAGACTTTTTATCAAATATCCTTGTCCTTATTAGTGTTGAAGAAATATTGATTTCCGGAATTGTAACGTGGTGGATCGGGTAATCCGTTTTTTGAGAATGGTTCGGACGATTTACACCGACAAACTGTATCAACTCTAGCAATTGATCAATTTTATACCATTTAGGTAAGTATTCGATCATATCTGCTCCAATAATAAAATAAAATTCGATATCTGGCTCCCTATCACGCAAAAGTCTAATAGTATCATATGTATAAGAGCTTCCTTCTCTTTCCAGTTCAATTGTTTCCAATACGAAACAAGGATGATCTGCTATCGATAATTTTATCATATTAATGCGATCATCATTCGAAATCCATCTATCCTTTTGTTTGTGTGGCGGCTCCTGATTTGGCATAAATCGAATTTCATCAAGTTCTAGCGCCTGCAGTACTTCATTCGCTATGATTAAATGACCGAGATGCGGAGGGTCAAATGTCCCTCCTAAAATCCCCACTCGTCTCTTCATTTTTTCCACCTTCAATGGAGAATGTTTTTCGTAAATGGCTATTAATCCTAATACGGACTTAATTTCAAGGTATCTTTTCTTATATGGGCTATTCATTCATAACCTAATTAGCGATGTTTTCAGGACTTTCATCTTTAAAAGCTACAAAGTTGAAGAAAAGAGCCTCTATGGAAGCTGAATTTGTTTATTTTCTTTTGATTCCTTATATAATACAATCGTATTTCCAATTATTTGTACAACTTCCGCTTTTGCTCCTACTGCGAGCTGTTCTGCAACCGTATCCCTATCTACATCACAATTTTGCAGTACACTTACTTTAAAAAGCTCACGTGCCTCAAGAGCATTACTAATCTGTTTTATCATATTATCATTTACTCCACCTTTTCCAACTTGGAAAATTGGATTTAAATGATGAGCTTGTGAACGTAAAAAACGTTTTTGTTTACCAGTTAACATATACTTTTAACCTCCTAAATGTTGAAGAACAATAGATTCCATACGATTGATATCAGGCTTTATACCTGTCCATTTTTCAAAGGCAATGGCACCTTGATGCACGAACATTCCAATACCATTTTGAATCGTGGCACCTTTTAGCCTTGCCTCTTTTAAAAATTTTGTTTCTAATGGGTTATAAATTATATCTACTGCATGTGTGTTTGGTAGCATATTCTCTAGATTAAAAGGAATTTCATCTATATTTGGACTCATTCCAATCGAAGTCGTTTGTATCACTAAAGAATATGCTCCTAAATTTTGTCTAGCTTGGTTTAGATCCAAAATATTTGTTTCGCACTTGAAAGGACAATATTCCACTAGGCCCCCGGCTCTAGCGGTTGTACGATTACATATATCTATTCTTTGCACGCCAACTGACGCAAGCGAATAATAAATTGCCTTAGCAGCACCGCCTGCACCTATAATAAGCGTCTTTTCCTTTTTAAAATCCTCTTTCCATCTTTCCTGCAAGGAACGAATAAAACCTAAACCATCTGAATTATAGCCTACGAAGTCATTTCCTTCACGAACTACTGTATTTACGGCTCCAATTGCTTTTGCAAGCGGGTCTAATCGATCCAGCGATGGAAGTATAGAGGATTTATGAGGTATCGTAACATTAAATCCCTCTATGCCTATCACTTTCATTCCCTTTATAGCAGTCGCTAAGTCCTCAGGTGCAATTCTATATGGATGATAGTATCCGTCAATTTTTACATTTTTAAATGCATCATTATGCATCATCGGGGACATGGAATGGGAAATTGGGTCTCCAATCACTCCGAATAACCGTTTCATAAAATCCCCCCTAAATTAGAAAAGTTCAAACGCCTTGCCCATCGGCGTACAGTTGAGTGAAATTAGCATTTTAAATTTCACCGAGTACCTGATGCCCTTACCTGCAAGGAAGAGACGTAGAAATCCGCTAGCCGATAGGCGCTAAAGCTATCCAAAGACAAAATGTATTATATCAAAGATGGACGTGTCAGCACACTAACACCTTTTGGAACATAAGCTGCGACAACCGCTCCCGGATCATTAATAGTTACCCAGCCCAGACCTGAAAAAACTATATCAGTTTTTCCTTGTTTAAGAGAAAATTCATGACGAACTAAAGGAGGAAATTCCTCCAAATCATTTTTCCTTGGAGGTTGAAGAAGTTCTCCAACATGGTTTTTATATAAGGATTCAGCATTTTCCATCTTAGTGCGATGAATCTTCAGCTCATTTGAAACATGACAAATTAGAGAACGTCTCCCACCTTTTATATAATCAAGGCGTGCTAATCCTCCAAAGAATAATGTTTGCTCCTCATTAAGCTGAAAAACCATTGGTTTTATCTCTTTCTTTGGTGTAATAAGTTTTAAATCCTTTTTATCAACAAAATGGGCCATTTGATGGTGATTGATAATCCCCGGAGTGTCTACTAAATCACTTCCATCATCTAAAGGAATTTCAATCATATCAAGAGTTGTCCCCGGAAAATGAGAAGTTGTAATAACATCCTCTTCCCCTGCCACATTTTTGATTATCCTATTAATAAAGGTAGACTTCCCTACATTGGTACATCCGACAACGTAAACATCTTTGCCATTTCGATAATATTCGATTGCGTCAATTGCTTCGCTTATGGAGCTACCTTTTGTAGCACTTACTAATAAAACATCAATTGGCTGAAGCCCTAATTGTTTCGCTTCATGCTTCATCCATTGAATGAGCTTTGATCTTTTCACTGATTTAGGCAATAAATCTTCTTTATTACCAATGAGTAAAATAGGATTTTTTCCTACAAAGCGATGTAAGCCCGGTAGCCAGCTACCATTGAAGTCAAAAATGTCTACTATTTTTACAATAAGCCCATCGACGTCTGATAATCCATTTAATATTTTCAAAAAATCATCATCTGTTAAAGAAACATCTTGCACTTCATTATAATGCTTAAGTCGAAAACAGCGTTGACAGATAACCGATTCCTTCCCTAACGAGGAAGGCGGTGCATATCCTATTAGTTTTGGGTCATCGGTTTGAATCGCAACCCCACATCCAATACATGTTATTTCTGAACTATTCACATTTTATCCTCCCATTGTAATAATCCTTTTCTCTTAAACCAAGACATTATTCTTCGTTCAATCATCCTATTGAAACGGGTTGCCAAACCGTCCGATTGTGCAACAGGAACAACTAAAATAGTATAAAAACCACTTCTATTCCCACCAAGTACATCAGTAAGTAATTGATCACCAATCACAACCGTTTCTTCTTTTTTTACTCCCATCTTTGCAACTGCTTTATTAAATGCCATTGCAAGCGGTTTTCTTGCCTGAAATATAAACGGGATTTCAAGTGGGTCAGCAAATGCCTTTACTCTTTTTTCATTATTATTAGAAACGATCGTGACAAGAATATTATATTCTTTCATCTTAGAAAACCATTTGATTAGATTTGGTGTTGCATTTGGACGATCCCATTCTACTAATGTATTATCCAAATCCGTAATAATAGCTTTTACCCCTCTAGCTTTTAAACTTTCCGGGTCTATTTGAAAAACATCTTTAACATGTTCATTAGGCAAAAATTTATTTAATAGCAAAATCATGTACACTCCAATCTATTTTTACCGTTTAATCATATCAATTATTTTTTGATAATCAAAGAAGAAAAACTATTTGTATGCATATTGCAAAATATATTTAGTATAAAGAAAATTCGACAAAATCCACCTATTCCCAACAGTTGTGGATAAGTTTATTCACATTTTACACACTGATTTCATATATGCTTCTTCCAATTATAAACAAGTTAATAACAGGTTATCCACCGCTCATTGTGGATAGTTGGAACGCTTGTTCTATTCCTTATTGTTTGATAGAGTTAAATTACAACATGACAACCTACATAATATTCAGCAATTAAATATTTTAGAACGTCATAGTGGAGGTGATGGCTTATGAGAAAATTATCAAATGAATTATTAATCGAATCCTATTTTAAAGCAAAAGAATTACATTTAAGCCAGGATTTTATCCGCCTCATTGAGTTAGAGATTCATCGTCGCTCATTAACACATAGAATTAAAATTTCTTCCTAATAAGAAATGCATTAGCGCCTCGTCCATCGGCGTACGGATGACTGAAATTTGAAGTTTAATTTCACTTGATGCCCGCATAAATCCGCTAGTCGATGGCTGCTTGCGCTGGACAATATGTAGATCCCTGCTGTTTTGGCAGGGATTTTTTCTTTTATTTTATTTTCCCTAATGGCTCTCCAACTCTAATATCAAAAGGAACATGGATATGATCTTTCATCTCGAAGGAATCCTTTTCGAATAATAGCACAACAGTAGAACCAAATGAAAAATAAGCAACTTCTTCGCCCTTTTTCCAATTTTCGTGTGTTGCAATGCATTCTATAGAATTAATAAACATTGCACCGACTTTGACAACTAATAAATGACGATCATTCGTCTTTAATTCTGTAATTAATCGATAATTTTTCGCTAATGGAGACTTCCCATATTTTAATCCATAGCGATTTACAGGATATGATTTCGTTCCTAAAGAATATTGCGTTATGACTTCCCCATCTATTGGGCTATGTATACGATGATAATGGCTTGGACTTAAATAAAGAATTAGGAACTTTCCTCCAATATATCTTTTTACGTGTTCATCATCTCCTACCATCTCTTTTATGGAATATTGCTTCCCTTTCACCGTTATCATTTTATCTACGTCGATAATTCCATAGTCTTCTAATACCCCGTCAACAGGGCTTGTAACCGTATCACTCTCGGCCGTAAAAGTACGGGCACCAGGTTTTAATTTTCTTGTAAAAAAATCGTGTAAACTGGAATATGATTGAATATCATGCATCATTTCCGCTTGATTAATACGGTAAATTTTTGCATATGACGGAATCAATGGTTTACTCCATTTTGAACCAGCAAAATTTTTCAATAAGTGTGACGTAAATTTGTGATTAGTTAGTTCGATTAACAATCTATATAACCAAGTCTTCAAAGTATAACCTCCATATTCAAAAAAAATATTTCTTAACTTTATATGAGTTTAGGCATATAATAATATAATATAGATAAAAAAGTGAAATTAAAATCCTTCTTACAGGGGGTGATAGGGTTTGTTTTGGTCCAGTGTATTTGATCAAACCATTAAAAAGCTTAGAGCACAAACGGCAAATTTGATGACATTAACAAATTTAAGTTTAGGGGGATTTGCGATTTTGGTCGCAGTCCGTGGACAATTAAGCTTAAGTTTGCTGTTAATTTTTCTTGCTGCTCTTGCTGATCGATTTGATGGCTTGATAGCGAGAAAATTAAATATCGAATCAGATCTTGGTAAGCAACTCGACTCTATGAGTGATATTATATCATTTGGTGTCGCACCAGCTTTATTATTATACCAAGGAATATTAAATTTGTTTGGATTTCCGGGATTATTTTTTACAGTTCTATATATTGGATGTGGAGCTTTTCGCTTAGCGAGGTTCAACATTACAGAAAGTAACGGATATTTTACAGGTTTGCCAATAACAGCTGCAGGTTGTCTGCTTACTTTAAGCTACTTAGGGACTCGGTTTATCCCATCGCATTCATATTTATTCATTATTATTATTTTGTCCATTTTGATGGTTTCTTCGTTTAAACTGAAGAAAGTATAAAAAATCCGGCATCATGCCGGATTTTTTGTTATTTTGTCATTTCCAAAAATTCTTCCACGTCTTTTATACAAAGCTTGACTCCTGCTTCCCAGAAATCTCTTTGTGTCAAATCGACATTCAAATGTTTTAATGCCAAATCTTCCACATTCATCGATCCTGTGTCACGTAAAAGAGCCATATATTTTTCTTCATAACCTTTGCCTTCTTGTAACGCTTGAGCGTAAATACCTAAAGAGAATAAGTATCCAAAAGTATAAGGGAAGTTGTAAAAAGGTACCCCTGTAATAAAGAAATGCAATTTCGAAGCCCAGAATAATGGATGGTACTCCTCTAGTCCATTTCCATATGCTTCTTTTTGTGCTTCAAGCATTAGCTCATTTAAACGTTGTTTGCTTACTAATCCATTTTTACGTTCATCATAGAATCTTGTTTCAAAAAGAAAACGTGCATGGATGTTCATCAAAAGAGCTACGGATCTTTGTACTTTATCTTCTAGTAATGTTAATTTTTCTTGATCATCTTTAGCATTTTTCACGGATGCATCCGAAACGATCATTTCCGCGAATGTTGAAGCTGTCTCTGCAACATTCATTGCATAACCTCGTTTTAATGGATGTACATCGCGGAGAGCATAGGAATGGAAAGCGTGACCTAATTCATGTGCTAATGTTGATACATTTGATGGCGTCCCAGAGTATGTCATAAAAATCCTTGATTGACTACTTAATGGAAATCCTGTACAAAATCCACCTGGACTTTTTCCTGGTCGATCTTCCGCTTCAATCCAACTATCTTCGAATGCTTTTTCGGTGAATCCCGCTAATTTTTCGCCAAATTCTCCAAAATGCTTAATGATGAATTGTGCTCCTTCATCAAAGGTAAACTGACTATTCACATTTCCAATTGGTGCATCTAGGTCATACCAACTAAGTTTTTCAACTCCAAGAAGCTTTGCTTTGCGATTTAAATAGTCAACAAGTGGCTGTTTATACTCGCTAATAACTTGCCACATCATATCGAGTGTTTCTTTTTTCATTCTGTTATAGCTTAATGGTTCTTTCAAAACTTCCTTCCAACCACGTTGTTTATAAACCGATAAGCGAAAACCAGCTATATGGTTTAGAGTAGCGGCAAATAAATCAGCTTTATCTCCCCACGCTTCTTCCCATTTTTGAAAAATTTCTTTTCTTACTTCACGATTTGGGTTTGAAAATTTGTTATGTGCCTGTCCGACCGAAAGTTCTTTCCTATCTCCATTTTCTTCAATCGCGATTTTCACTTTACTTACTAAGGAATCATACATATCTTCCCAACCATGAAATCCGTCCACACTTAAGGCATTTAATAATGCTTCTTGGTCCTTAGAAAGTTTTTCTTTCGCTTTTTGACGTCGCTCGGTTAATGTGAATTCCAGCTCTTTTATTTCTTCTTTGTTCAAAAGCTTCTCCCAATCCACATCATCAATATTTTTCAATTTATCGTCGAAGTTTGTAAGGATAGTATGTAACTGCGCTCTTAAACTTGTAACAGATCCCTTAAGCTCATTTGCTTTATCATCCTGAGTATTTTGTGCTTGAAGGCAGCCAACAAAAGCACCTGCTTGTCCAAGCATTTGGCTGCTATTTTGTAAGCTTGAAAGTAAAGCTGTGAAAGTAGAAATCTCACTCAAAACTATATTTGGATTCCATTCTTTTACTTGGAGTTCAAAATTCCCTAATGTTTCTTTTATATGTGTTAAAAAAGTCTGGAAATCATTTGAATTACTTCCGCCTTGAAAGAATACATCAAGATCCCATGTCAATGAATATGTACTGGTTGTCATCATAATCCTCCTCATATATGTTTTATACGGGAATATTATATACTAATTTCATTAATTTTTCTAATATTTTAAACATCAATGAATCCGAAATAACCAAAAGCGAAAGCGCCTTGCTCATCGGCGTACGGATTTCGTAGTCTTCGACTGAGATAAAGGAAACACAGTGAGGTAGTTCACGAATTGATGTTGACTTATCGTAGGGAGGAGACGTAGAAATCCGCTAGCCGATAGGCGCTATTGAAATTGCAGTGCAAATTTCACCTGGAGCTAGACGTAGACACCTTTTTCAAAAGTTATGCAAATACAAAAATAGTATATAAAAAATTCGGACAAACACATATGTCCGAATTTTTTATTCTTGTTGATTTTTTTTCAGCTTTTCTTTTTCAGCACGATAAAATTCGTGAAACATCTTCATTAATGCCCGCTTTTCAATACGTGATACATAACTTCTGGAAATACCTAGCTCCTTTGCGATTTCTCTTTGAGTTTTTTCCTTTTGTAGATCCAAGCCAAATCTCCCAATTATCACTTCTTTTTCGCGATCATCTAATACCCGTATATATTCCTTAACTTTTTCCAATTCCATACTCAATTGAATGGTGTCAAAAACATCTTCAGCATCTGATTTTAATACATCGATTAAAGAAATTTCATTGCCTTCTTTATCTTGACCAATTGGATCATGTAATGAAATATCCTTTTTGGTTTTCTTTAATGCTCGTAAATGCATTAAAATTTCATTCTCTATACAGCGGGCGGCATATGTGGCAAGTTTTGTGCCTTTACCTTCAGAATAACTTTCAATAGCTTTAATCAATCCGATTGTTCCAATCGAGATTAGGTCTTCAACGTCCTCGCCCGTATTTTCGAATTTTTTGACGATGTGTGCTACTAGACGTAAATTATGTTCAATCAAAATGTTCCGGGCTTCTTCATTGCCTTCAGCCATTTTTCGTAAGTACTTCCGCTCATCATTGGCTGAAAGAGGCTGTGGAAAAGCATTATTTTTTACATAAGAAACCAAAAAAACAAGTTCTTTAAATAAATAGCCTATAGCGGTTAAGATACCGGACATTTTTTCACCTCCGTTAGGCTTTTGCCTATAGTAATGCTTATGATAAACGAAGGTTGTTTGTGTCTGTCCATGTATATAAATTTATTAGGAAATATATACCGCTTTCTTACTTCTAAATTTTTTAAGACTTATTTAATAATCGACTATCCGTATGCAGTGGACAAAACCATCAAATGTCCACTGATCGTGCCTGGCACCCCGTCTTTTTTGTTTGTTTTTCTTTGGTGAAGGAGGCCATGGCCATGGCGGCAATTAAGAGGATTCCTGTTGCGAAAAATACAGTTTGAATTGGGAATATACCTCCGATAAAACCACCAATTATGGGGCCGATCATTCCACCTATTTGGTTAGCCGTTTGATTTAGTCCAAATGCACGTCCTCTAAAGTCTTCAGGTGTTGAACGGACAACAAGTCCATTAATCGCAGGAAATACGGCGCAGAAGAAAATCCCGAACATAAAACGGACAATGGAGAATCCCCATATATGACCAAATATCATCTGGGCGAATGTTCCTATCGCACCACCTAATAAGCCAATCATTAAAACTTTGCGAAAGCCAACTTTGTCTGCGAATCTACCCCAAAATGGTCCAAATATGACGCTAGCAATTCCAGGCAAAGAAAAAACAATTCCAGCTATGAATGATGCACTCTTTGCAGCGCCACCTAAGCTCACAATATATAATGGAAGAACTGGTTCTATGGTCATCAATGAACATGTCGTTATAATCGTTAATGCCATCACAATCATGAAGGTACGATTGGAAGCAGCTTCTTTAATATCACTTAAAACTGAACCCTTTGATTTACTAGGAGTGAAATTTTTTTCTGTTACCCAAAAGATTACTAACAATGTAGAGATAAACACGAGAATTCCTGCACTTGCGAAGGCAATGCGATTTCCTACTAACTCAGCGATACCGCCGCCTAATAGTGGACCGATTACTCCACCAGAGGCTGTAGCAGTTGAGATCATAGCAAGAGCGTACCCCACTTTGTCGTTTGGAGTATTCGTACCAATAAGTGCAATTGCGCCTGGAATATATCCAGATAAAAGCCCTTGTAAAATCCTTAAAATTAGTAATTCATAAGGATTTGTAACAAAAGCAGTTAATGTATATATTACAAATAATGATATTCCGGCTCTAATAATCATTGGCTTACGTCCATATTTGTCTGATAACATTCCCCAGTAGGGAGATGCTATAGCTCCAGCAAAAAAGGCTGCACTAAATAATATTCCTGACCACAATTCTGTGTGATGATGTACTCCAATTTGAAGAAGAAATAATGGTAAAAAAGGAACTACCATTGAGTAGCTTGCTGAAGTAAAAAACGCCCCAATCCAAAGTATCCATAAATTACGCTTCCAATACTTCATGATGACTTCTCTCCTTAAGACTTCCCTCAAGTTAAATGTTTAGTGTATCGAAATATTTACAAATGCAATCATATCACACTTTTTCATTTCGCAAGTGATTTTTTTGTAAGAATATTCTTTACCGTTAAAAAAAGCAGAAGGATATGCCCTTCTGCCCGCTGTGTGTATCATTTCCATTTCTTACTTCATAATGATATTCGAAGAATAATATGGTTTTAAAGTATTTAATAGTTTCATTCCATCGATGCTACCTAGGCCAGTACATGCATCCCAGCCTATCCCTGCTTCATAAGATCCATTTCCAACAGTATCATTATTTCCACTTGTAATATCACGAAAGCCATTATCGGAGAATAAGTCCTGATATAAAAGGGGATTTGCAAACCCGATAGCTTGTCCTAGTTGTTGATTTATGTTCGCAATTAGACCTGCATATAGCGGGGCAACCGCGCTAGTGCCCCCAAAAATATATTTCTTACCATTAACTAAAATTTGATAACCAGTTAGGGGATCTGCATTCCCTGCAACATCCGGAACACCTCTTCTTGTTGGATTTTTTGAACGAAGAAGATCTATCTCATTTTGCCACTTAGGGAGCTTGAAAACAGTACTTATTCCTCCTCCGGTAGCTCCATTATTTAACTCATTCCAAACGATTTCCTGTATGATCTTCCCGTCTGATGCTTCTAAGCGGGTTCCTCCACATGCGATTACAAATGGGCTAGATGCTGGGAAATCAACATGATCTAATCCATCCTCCACCCCATCAGATGACCCATTGTCTCCTGAGGCACAGAGTATGGTAATACCAAGCGCCGCAGCATCTTTAAATGCACGATTCATCGCAAGAATTGCTTGTTTAGTCCAAAAACTTTCCGGTCCCCCCCAACTTATAGAAATAACAGAAGGTTTATTCACTTTATCATGGATTGCAGTATTAATAGCTTGTAAAAATCCTTTATCGGAATTAGGAGCAAAATACACAGCAATTTTTGCATTCGGTGCAACGCTTGCGGCTATTTCTATATCAAGAGCTACTTCACCATCCGCACCATTTGCATCACCATTCGGGGTATTTTTTGTCCCATCTACTTCGATATCAGTAATTACTGGTGCAGGTACTCCTAAAGTCGAGAAATACTGTTCCATATCCTCTTGGCGATATCCTCCACCTAATTCAATAATACCGATGCATTGATTAGTGCAATCTATGTTGTTAGGGAAATTATATAGACTTGCTATCTCTAGGGGAGTAAAAGATGATTTCACTTGGTTTTTCCTCATATTGATTTCAGTTTCCTTTAAAACTCGGAAATGTGGTTTCGTTTGTGGACGATTATCCAAACCAAGAACTCCTAGTATAATTTCAGCAAGCCTTTCAGGAACATGAACATAACCATTTCTGCCGCGAAATGAAAACTGAGGATGCTCATAGTCGGATATTTCAACATTAAAGGCAATTTTTAATTTCTCGATTGTGCCAGATAAAATAGCAATACCTGCAGAAGACATTATTTCCTCTAAAACAAGTTCATAATCCTTCACAAACTCCTCTAATATTTTTATATCATCTTGATGAATATAATAATCTTGAGAGAAGGTTTCTCGTGTATAATGCTCATTGGAGAATTGACATTCATTCGTTTCTGCAGATGGATTCGTAATATTACTAAACCTACGCACAATGACCATCACAGAAATCTGTTCATTATTATTCATTCGGTCTAGTTTTCTTGCATTTGGATAATCCTTTCGTTCACTGCCTGAAATTCGAATATGCTTGTCCATTAGTCACATCTCCTTTCCTATATTAATATTTATTTTAATCTATTCATAAGTAAGTTTTCATGATGTTTCTGACTTATATTAATATTCAGTAATTATTACCTATGCACATTCCATAATAAAAACAGCTGACAATAATAATGTCAGCTGTTTTTTGGTTTTTTTTTCAAAATAACGGTCAGCACTAATATGCGCAAAAACATCATCGGTTCCCCCTAATATAGGTAGTTAGGCGGTATCTTTCTCCACCCATAAGAAATTTAATCTTTTAATTTGAAATACACACATCATCATTAACCTCTCCTTTCCAATTTAAATTTTTAAAAATAACTTCTTAAAAGAATATCACTATGCTTTAATTTATTTTCCTCATAGATCTTGGATATGTTTTCTTCGTGTAAATATTCTTCAGTCGTTTTTCTTCGTTTTTTTATTGTTACCGTAATAAAAATTAAATTAAGTGTCATCATTATCACCTCCATGTGTTCGTTAATATTTGAATTAAGTAATTAATAATAATTTCTTAGCAACATATCGTTATACTTTAATTTGTTTTGCTCCATAATATCTGCAATAGTTTGCTCATGTTTGTATTCTTTAATAGATTTGATTTTCTTTTTCATGTTAATTTTTGTAAAGATCAAATTAAGTGTCATCATTATCACCTCCATGTGTTCATTAACATTTAAGTTAAGTAATTAATAATAATGTCTTAGCATCATATCATTATGCTTCAATTTGTTTTGCTCCATAATATCTGCAATAGTTTGCTCATGTTTGTATTCTTTCATAGTTTTGATTTTCTTTTTTACGTTAATTTTTGTAAAGATCAGATTAAGTGTCATGTTTTCACCCCCTAAACATAAATAAGCCGCAGGAAGATATCGATTCCTCCTGCGGCATAAAAGTTGCGCGCACCTATAAAAGGGCACAAAAAAGCCGTAGGAAGACAGACATTCTTCCTACGGCTGGATAGTTAAAGTCAGATTAAAGAAAATTCAATCCATCCAAGGTCGAATGTGAACAATATGAAATTAAAGCAGTAACGTTTACTTTTAACTTTTTCATTTCAAACGACCTCCTTTAAGAAATTTTTGCTTACAAAGGTAAGTATAACCAACTACTATTCAAAAGTAAACATAAATTTTTAAAAAATGTAAAATATTTTTTCCTTTTAGAAAAATTTTAATAAAAATACATTTTCTATGTATCCCCAAAAAAGCCGACCCTTTACTATATGCAAAAAGCCAAAGAAAGTTTCCTCTCTTTGGCTAAAAAAGTTATTTATTTCTTTGTTGCAGGTCTAGACCTTTTGATAAAGAATGCTAATATCAGTGCTACCGCAGCGATACCTGTCGCAACTACAAAAGCATCATTTATTCCATTTACCGTAGATTGGACAGCAGCTTTTCCATAAATAGTGGATATTGCTAAAGATTGCCCTGCTTGGTCTGATAGTCCTGTCATTTGAGCAAGCCCATGTCCAAGCTGGCTAAGTTTACTTACTAAATATGGATTGTCACTAGTCATCACGTTTGCATAATTTGCTGTATGGAAACTTGCTCTCGTAGTCATTACCGTAACAAGAAAAGCAGTTCCGATACTTCCAGCAATCGTACGAGCTGTATTCGAGGCTGCAGTACCATGACTAGTTAAATGAAGCGGTAATTGGTTCATCCCTTCTGTCATAACTGTCATCATAATAAATGACATACCAAACATCCTTAATACATATAGAAGCATAATATGCCCGTACGTAGTTTGCATTGTTAAATGGGTGAATTGCCATGTGGTCGCAACAGTAATAATTAGACCAATAATAGCAAGTGGTCGTGCCCCCATCTTGTCAAATAATCGTCCCGAAATAGGAGACATGATTCCCATTATAATAGCACCAGGCAACATCATTAAACCTGATTGAAGTGCTGTAAATCCACGAATATTTTGCAGGTAAATCGGCAATAAGATCATAGCTGCAAACATTGCCATGTTGGTTACCATGCTTATGACCGTTGTTAGCGCGAAAATATCGTACTTAAATACATGCAAATCAAGCATTGGATGATCAGTTGAAAATTCTCTGATAATAAATGCAATTAATGCAACTATCCCAACTAAGAGAGAAACAACAACTGTTGCACTACTCCAACCATCATTTCCTGCTTCACTGAATCCGTATAATAAGAAACCAAATCCAAGGGTAGAGAAAATAAAGCCCCATGTATCAAATTTAGGTTTGGTTACTTTTGTAACATCCTTCATCCATATAAAACCTAAGATAAGATCTAGGATGCCAAAAGGAATAACAATATCAAACAATAATCTCCAAGAAAAATGTCCTATTAACCATCCTGATAAAGTTGGACCAATAGCAGGAGCAAAAATCATTGCAACTCCCATTAATCCCATCGCAGCACCACGCTTTTCAGGAGGGAAAATGGTCATAAATACTGTCATTAACAGCGGCATAATAACACCTGCACCTGCTGCTTGAATAACCCTTCCTAACATAAGCATGGAAAATCCAGTAGAAATGGAACAAATAATAGACCCTATTGTAAAGGCAAAGATGGCCGATAAGAATAGTTTTCTAGTTCCTAGACGTGCAATTAAAAAGGCAGTTATTGGAATGAAGATACCGTTTGTTAGCATGTATCCCGTCGATAACCATTGAACTGTGTTCGCCGTAACTCCTAAATCATTCATAATGTGTGGTATTGCAACATTTAAAAGTGTTTGATTTAAGATGGCAACGAATGCACCTAGCATCAAGGCAGCAATGATTTTTCCACGATGTTTTGCAATATCCGGTGAAATAATTGGACCTTGCTTCGCAGAAGTTTTATCCGATTCTTTTTCCGTATTCCCTGCTTCTTCATTAACATATTCAACTGCAGGTTCTGAGACAGGTGATTCTTTTAATGTTTCACGAATTAAATTGTCTGCAACAGTCCCTTGTTCTTCCTGCGTTTTATCTTCTTCGACTATAGCTTCTTTACTATTTATTTTTTCATTCGTATGTTGCTGTAATTGTTCTTCCTTAATTTTTTCGGAAGTTTTTAATGAGTCCTGTTTCTCTTGTATATCTTCCTTTATATTTTTACGGTTGTTTTTACTTTTTCTTATCGCTAAATTGACAAAGATAAGTAATATAACCGAAATGAGAATATAACTAGCGATATATATTGTCATGATATTATCACCTACTTATGAATTCGCACAGTCACATTCATACCAGGAACTAAATCTAAACCACCATAATTTTCGATAGAAATTTTAACAGGAATGACTTGTACCTCTTTTGTATAGTTACCTGAAGCATTGCTGCTTGGTAGTAATGAAAAAGTGCCTGCTGTTGCTAACCCAATACTCTGTACTTTCCCGCTTAAACTAGTATTTGGATATGCATCAACATATAAATCGACATCTTGACCAACTTTTACATCATTAATATCTGTTTCTTTAACGTTCGCCGTTACCCATAAATTAGCCAAATCATAACTTTGAGCAATAGGAATTCCAGCGCCAACATAAGTATCTTTAACGGCACTTGATTGAACAACTGTTCCGTCTGCAGGTGCAGTAATAGACATATCCATTACACCCTTATCGCCCATCACTTCTACTGTACCGACTTTATCACCTTTGTTAAATTGTTGACCAACTTTTCCACTCCAAGCAATTAATTTTCCAGCAGCTGGAGATGCAATAGAAACCTGTTGGCCAGCAATTTGTGCGTTATCAGTAGACAAATAAGTAACTGATTTATTGTAGAAGTAGTAACCGGTAAATCCTCCTCCAACAAGGATAATTAGTAAAATAACATTAATTAAAACCATACGTCTTGCATTCATAGATGATTTAATCCTCCTTAATGGTCAATGTTTCTAATATTCGTTCATGTAGGCTGAGCAATTTATTTATCTCTTCAGGTGGGAACTGCTGAATTTCATTTAGTTTTTCAATCAGAATGGAATCTGACTGAAATAACTTAACCATTTTATCCTCACCTTCAGGAGTCAGCTGTAACTTAATAGCACGGCGATCATGTGGTGAAGTTACCCTAGTAACAAGCTTTTGATTCACAAGCCTATCAATAACCCCACTTACCGTACTATTTGTTAATCTCATGCCTTCCGCTAATTCACTTAACCCAATATTTGGATATTCTTGAATTCTATATAGCGCTTTTAGCTGAACGTCTGTAACACCTATTGACTCTGCATCTTTTTTTAAGAGTCTGTAAATAGCTTTGTTAATTCTTATAAATGAATCAATTACTTCATTGTTAAGAAGCTTCAATTTCCCCCCTCCTCGATTTTTCATTCCTATTCGAATATTTCGCATGCGAAATAAGTAAACAAAAATTATAATAACATACACGTATATTAGTATGTCAATTAGAAAGGTTTATATTAGGAAAATAATAACGCTTACAATTCGTGGTAAATTTTGGGGTGAAATAATACATTTCTATCTACAGGTAATACATAAATTATTCATAAAAAAAATAACGTTATACAACGTTATTTTTTAAACAAATATTCTTGTCCCTCTTCAGATTCTAATAAAAGGTTTCGGCATTTATAAGAATATAAAAAGCATATTACAGAAAGTATAATCAAGGCAAAAGTGCCACCTATTAACGTATAAGTTTTTACTAACGTTTTTCCTGCAATAGGCATAACTACACCTAAATATAAGAAGGCAGTTAATGCTAATAAAGTGAAACCAAATCTTTTAAAATCGTTCATTTTTCCATATATTCGCTTTTCCTTATTCACATTGACTCACCTAACTTTCTCTATGAAACTATATTTATACTTTATCATAGAATTATAGGAAAATTGGTATGTAAATGAAGGGAAGGGTGGAAAAAAAGGGGACTAATGTGATGAATTGTCCCTTTTTCTTTCCACCTAAAGATTTGATATGATGTCCATTACCATGGTTGCTGAATGAAATGCAGCCTTTTCTAAAAATTGCTCAAAAGAAATATTTGATTCTTGTCCTGCAATATCAGATAAGGCACGGATAATAACGAACGGAATATTAAATTGATGAGCAACTTGTGCAATCGCGGCTGCTTCCATTTCAACAGCTTGCAGATTTTGAAATTTATCACGAATTGCCTCAACTCTTTCATGGTCACTCATAAAGGAATCTCCAGTAGCTATAAGTCCTTTTGCAACTTGGATATCATTAATTTTTTTAGCGCAATTCTCTGCGATCTTCATTAATTTTTCATCTGCAATAAAAGCCGGTGGCATATGTGGAACTTGTCCATACTCATATCCAAAAGCCGTTACATCTACGTCATGATGACGAACTTCGCTTGATATCACCACATCCCCTACATGGAGTTTTGGATCAAATCCGCCTGCAGAACCAGTATTAATAACAACATCCGGTTTAAATTCCTGTAAAAGAAGCGTAGTTGACATAGCGGCATTTACTTTCCCAATGCCTGAGCGAAGCAGGACAACGTCTTTCCCTTTCATTGTCCCTGAAATAAATTCATAACCTGCGATTGTTTCAAGCTTCGGATTTTCAATATTATTTCGCAATAAAACTACTTCTTCTTCCATTGCTCCTATAATAGCTGCTTTCATTTTAAAACCTCTTTCTAATCAAAAAATCAATACTTTCATTATTATAAAGCAAATGGAGGTGAAAACATACTATGAATCCTTGAATGATTTATGTTTGAAGGCTAAAATAAGTTTGGAGGGATAAGGATGAATTTTCAATTAGAAATGATCGAGGATAAAATCGAATTTTTCGAAGGAACTGATTTACATACAATTGAAAAGCAAATAAATGAAAAAATAGACCATAATAAAGCAATCATGCTTGAAGTTGCATCTGTTTCCCATCAAATGCATATAGATGATTCAGGAAAAAGATACTTTTCTGCAGTAGTTCATTTTAAGTTAAAAAAAGATACAAAAAAAGGATATTAATTCATCAAATTAATATCCTTTTTCTGTCTAGCTCCAGCGCCTATCGGCTAGCGGATTTCTACGTCTCCTCCCTACGATAAGTCAACATCGACTCGTCCCTCGTCGTGTTTCCTTTATCTCAGTCGAAGACTACGAAATCCGTACGCCGATGAGCAAGGCGCTTCCGCTTTTCTAATGACGATCATTTTGTTTTAACTCTTCTACCTTAGTTGGTTTCCAACCTTGGCCATCTACCCACTCAAGGTATACACGATACGCTTGTTTAGATTCCTTTGATGTAATTGTTCCAATTACTGAGGAATCAGATTGATCACGTGACATATACCAAATGGTCATTTGATCGGAAGGTATACCCGTAGCATATGATAATGCTTTTTCTTTTTCTTTCCAATCAACTGAGTTTGAATCAGAAGAATATTGATGTCCGTTCGTTTGGTTTGTGCCAACTGGTGCCCAATTAGGATTTGCATACGTTTTCTCTACATTTGCATCATTGCCTTCATTAGCAACAACTTCAGAGTCATCTAAGCTACTACCGCCATTCTCATCCACATTAGAATTATTTGAATGATTATCATCCGTATCATTTCCATTTGTGTTACTATTATCTGCAGAATTGTCGTTATTTCCATTGTTTTGATCATTTGTTTCATTTTTCGATTGATCTGTATTTTTGGATGCAGCTTTTTTATGTGTCGTAGTGGCAGGTGCGGAGGTATTTTTATCGTTTTTTCCGCCGCTCCAAAAAATAGAGGTAGCCACTATAATGATTAACAGTAATACGATTACAATCAATGAATTTAGGACAATATTTGTTTTTCGACGTTTTGCTCTTTGTAATGAGCGAGATCGGTTTGGATGATTATAATCATTTGCCATCTTTCAACCTCCCTTTTCCAATGTCAATATCATAACATGAGTTCTATCCGGAGGAAAGGAATATCATAAGAAAGAATGTACTTCGCCCTTTTTTCCTATGTAGGTTTACTTATGATCTTCTTCGTATAATAGATTCACAATATCTGCAAATAAAGGATTGACCCCTCCCTCATTTTCCCGAACACCTAAATTAACCGCTACTAATGCATACTTAGGCTTTTTAAAAGGAAAATAACCAGCAAACCATTTATTATGAAGTTGAGCATTTCCAGCAAAAATGCCCGTTTCTGCGGTACCGGATTTACCAGCTACTTCATATGGAAGGTTTTGAAACGACACCCCAGTTCCTTTTTGGCTAGTAACAACATGCCTTAGCATTTTTTGAAGTTTTAAAGCGGTTAATGGAGAAATTGTTTCTCCTTCCAAATTCATTTGCGGAAATGATAGTAGTGTTGTAGCATCCTTATATTTCAAAGCAGAAACAGTCCTTACCATTTCTTTTTCCCCGCCTCTTGCAATTGTGGCCATCATATTTGCAACACCTAATGGGGTGACTCTTACTTCCTGCTGACCTATCCCTGTTTGTGCAACTAAATTATTATCTTTTTTATTTTCAGAGTTCGTAAATACTCTTCCCTCATCTTCCTCGATCTGATGAAAATCTTCAATATGGTAAACATCTCCATGCCAACTGATTGCACCTATTAATCCTAATTTATTTGCATATTCCTCGAGTATATCAGGGTCTTTATCCTTAAGTCGTTTAGCAAGGTCGCCAAATGCCCGATTACAACTTTGCGAAAAGCTTTCATCAAAATCTAATTCCCCTAAATCTCGCTTATCTCGTTTCCCATACATATTCTCACTACACTGAAATATCTCATTATCCTGCACTGTATCGGTCTCTATGCTTGCAGCAGCTGTAACCGTTTTAAAAACAGATCCAGGTATCTGCTCCGCTGTCATCATATTTACTGATGCATCACCAGCAAAGGGATGTTTTGGATCCATCAAAGGTCTTGAAACATTTGCTAATATTTCATTACTTTCGATATCTAAAAGGATAACTCCACCCTTATTTATATGATACTTGTCTACTAATTTTTCTATTTTTTCCTGTAAATTTTTATTAATTGTTGTTTCAACATTGACCGGATAGTAAGGGTTGCCTGATCCTGTATATTTAACATCCACACCAAAAAGCGGTCCACCTAATGCATCCACATGGTAAACAAGCTTTGATTCACCTTCAGGTAATAAAAATTCGTCAAATTGCTTTTGTAACCCTGTAATCCCTATTTTTTCATTTTGCTGCCCTTTTTTATCAGGATACCTTTTTAAAAATGTTTCCGCCTGTTCTCCAACCACTCCAATAAGCTGACTAGCTAAATTGTTATTATTGGGAGATTTTTTATAAACAGCAAATACACCGGGAATATGTAAATCATTAATTGAGCTCATTTGTGCATCATTTAATATATATGGATCTTTCCCGCCAAAAACAAAAGGTTCTTTCGCGTCTTTGATTGCCGTTCTTAAATTGTCAATTGAGATATTTAATATTTCCGCAACTTTTTTTCCGTTCCACTCCGTATTTTTTAAAAAAGGAAATAAAATGAGCACGGGTTTATCTGAGTATGTTAAAGGTTTGCCATATCGATCAAGAAACTGTCCTCTTCCATCATCAATGACGATTTCTTGTGTTCGTTGTGCAACACTATCCTTCATTAAATTAATATGATGGTTTGAAAATGATTCCGTTTGCCATAATTGTAATTGAACAAGTCTTCCATCTAACATTGATATCATTAAAACAATCATGAAGGCTAAAAAATAATATCGCTTTTTGCGCATTGGAACACCTCTTTGTTATATGCTGTTTTCGCAAAGATTGTTGCTTTCGTATAAGTATATAATCTTTGAAATGGATAGGATTCGCGCTCTTTTCTA
>NZ_JBYSWK010000108.1:0-1252 GCF_058781025.1 Heyndrickxia sp. FW510-T9
GGCCTTTAAGGCCAAGGCCGGTAAGAGAGGCTTTCAGCCGCAGAGCAAACCACCAGTTCACACTGGTGGTTTTGATTTGGAGATTTTTATAAATTTGGGAGGACACCATTGTTTGGATCTTAGAATAATTTTACTAATTCATTTAGAACATGCATAATGAACAATTTCAGCTTAGGGGAATTTTGTTCATTGAATGAAAAATGGACACTATTGAAAGCGGAAATTGCAGAAAAAGCAGAGACAGCGATAAGGATCGCAACCCGCAATATACGTATCGTAAAGTATCTGATTTTTCCACTGAAATGGTGAATCGTTTCTTCACTAATTAATTGTGAATGTCCTTTTTCGATGGATTTGAAAGAGTAAATCTCTTAAATGATCCATTGAAAGGACTTTTTTCATAGAAACAATGCCTTTTAATGTGTTTTTATGGAAACATTTTATGCTTGAATCTCGTATAAAGCTAGTAATGCTTGGAATAAGATTCCGGGTAGCTATTATTATTGGACTACTCCCCCAATCTTTGGTAATTAATTAGAATGTAGGTGAAATATGAAGAAAAAAAGTGTGCTAAGATTTATAATTTTAGTGATTATGTTTATGGGTATTGCATATTCTATATGGCAATTTATTGAAAGAAGTAAAACATCATTAGCATTAGTAGTCACCTTTCCTTCACTAATTTATATGTTTCTTATTAGTTCATACGGAGTATATATTTTTTTTCCACGAAAAAAAAAATGACTTTTATATTGAAAGCTTACTCAAGTTAAAAGAAAAACAACTTATAGCAGTTAATAAATTTGCGGAAGTGGAAATGTTGAATGAATTGGATTAGTGGAACACCGTAAACTGAAAGAATGACCTGTAAGGTGTGAAGTGAGAGAAAGCTGGCGATAGTTTCAAAGGCTTATCCTATCACTATATAGCGTCCTACCAACATTCCTCAAAATAATGAACCGTTAAAAACAGTAATATAAAAGTTATAGTTAGCTTATGACCTCATTTTTACATATACCTCGGTCGTACCCTATTTACAGACCCCCATAAAAAACGTTCAATTTTTTTATCACTTTAAACTGTTTTAGGATTAAAAAACACCAAAATTTCAATGTATTTATCCAGACCTAAATAAAAGGACATTACATATTTTATATGAGAAATATGTAATGTCCTTTATTATGGTTTCGAAAACCCCTGGCTATGCCGGGGGTTCTAAAGAGCTTCAAGCGTGGTATTAAAAAAACCTCAC
>NZ_JBYSWK010000109.1:0-1063 GCF_058781025.1 Heyndrickxia sp. FW510-T9
CTATTTTGATTTCGAAGTTTCCTTCGCTGTCTGCTGTAGCAGAACCAATCAATTTGTCACTTACCTTCGCTTCGACTTTTGCTCCTGCTTCCGTCGAACCTGTTATTTTCACATCTGCATCCGTTACTGGTTTGACAACAGGTGCTGATGGTGGTGTGACGTCTGTTACGACTACTTCTGTTCCTGGACTTACGTTGCCTGCTTCATCTGTTGCTGTTACTACAATGTTCGTGCCTGCTTTTTGTTTTGCTATTTTGATTTCGAAGTTTCCTTCGCTGTCTGCTGTAGCAGAACCAATCAATTTGTCACTTACCTTCGCTTCGACTTTTGCTCCTGCTTCCGTCGAACCTGTTATTTTTACATCTGCATCCGTTACTGGTTTGACAACAGGTGCTAGTGGTGGGGTGACGTCTGTTACGATTACTTCTGTTCCTGGACTTACGTTGCCTGCTTCATCTGTTGCTGTTACTACAATGTTCGTGCCTGCTTTTTGTTTTTCTATTTTGATTTCGAAGTTTCCTTCGCTGTCTGCTGTAGCAGAACCAATCTCTTTCCCATTTACCTTTGCAGTAACTTTTGCTTCTGCTTCAGTAGAACCTGTTATTTTTACATCTGCATCCGTTACTGGTTTGACAACAGGTGCTAGTGGTGGGGTTACGTCTGTTACGACTACTTCTGTTCCAGGACTTACGTTGCCTGCTTCATCTGTTGCTGTTACTACAATGTTCGTGCCTGCTTTTTGTTTTGCTATTTTGATTTCGAAGTTTCCTTCGCTGTCTGCTGTAGCAGAACCAATCAATTTGTCACTTACCTTCGCTTCGACTTTTGCTCCCGCTTCCGTCGAACCTGTTATCTTCACATCTGCATCCGTTACTGGTTTGACAGTAGGTGCATTTGGTGGAGTGACGTCTGTTACGACTACTTCTGTTCCTGGACTTACGTTGCCTGCTTCATCTGTTGCTGTTACTACAATGTTCGTGCCTGCTTTTTGTTTTTCTATTTTGATTTCGAAGTTTCCTTCGCTGTCTGCTGTAGCAGAACCAATCAATTTGTCACTTACCTT
>NZ_JBYSWK010000110.1:0-965 GCF_058781025.1 Heyndrickxia sp. FW510-T9
GTTGATCGCATATTTAATATGGAATTTGCGTCTACATCAACATATTTAACTGTCGTTTTGACAGGAGTTGATGTGCTACCTGAAGTTGTTTTATCCGTTTGGCTATTTGTCGAAGTAAGATACTGGCTACTTACATAGCCGTCTTTTCCATTGACATTTATTTTAGACCAACCGTTTGACTCCGAATATACCGTTACTTGTGTTCCTTTTTTCAGAGTAGCCACGATTTTTCCACTAGTGGATGCGGTTGATCGCATATTTAAGGTAGAATTTGCAGCTACATTGACAGATTTAACTGTCGTTTTGACAGGAGTTGATGTGCTGCCTGAAGTTGATTTATCCGGTTGGCTTTTTGTCGAAGTAAGATACTGGCTGCTTACATAGCCGTCTTTTCCATTAGCATTTATTTTAGACCAACCGTTTGTCTCTGAATATACCGTTACTTGTGTTCCTTTTTTCAGAGTAGCTACGATCTTCCCACTAGAGGATGCAGTGGATCGCATATTTAATACTGAATTTGCAGCTACATTGACAGATTTAACAGTCGTCTTAATAACAGTTGCAGGTGACGTGCTGCTTATAGTAACAGTTCCTTTAGCAGGTTGGCTTTTTGTCGAAGTGAGATACTGGCTGCTTACATAACCGTCTTTTCCATTGGCATTAATTTTGGACCAGCCATTAGACTCTGAATATACCGTTACTTGTGTTCCATTTTTCAGAGTAGCCACGATCTTTCCACTAGTCGATGCAGTGGATCGCATATTTAAGGCAGAATTTGCAGCTACATTGACAGATTTAATAGTAGTTTTGATAGCAGTTGATGTGCTGCTTGAAGTTGCTTTAGTAGGTTGGCTTTTTGTAGAAGTAAGAAACTGGCTGCTTACATAGCCGTCTTTTCCATTGGCATTAATTTTAGACCAACCGTTAGAATCCGAATACACCGTTACTTGTGTTCCTTTTTTTAA
>NZ_JBYSWK010000111.1:0-960 GCF_058781025.1 Heyndrickxia sp. FW510-T9
AGTTCTCCAATGTAGAGTGCCTTCTTCTCTCATTATAAAAACTATTAATATAGTAATTTATTGCTTTTATTGCTTCCGATCTAGTTGCGAAACGCCTCTTATAAATTAAATCTTTCTTAATTGTGGCATGGAATGATTCAATACAAGCATTATCATAAGGGTCGCCTTTTTTACTCATACTTTTTTGCATTTTTTGTTCATCCAATATCTCAGTATACTCATTAGAACAATACTGAGATCCTCTGTCAGAATGATGAATTAATCCTTTTCCAGGCTGCCTTGATATAATCGCCATATTCAACGCTTGAATACATAATTCTTTCCTCATGTGTGAGGAAAGTCTCCACCCTACAATCTTTCTGGAAAACAAGTCCATAACAGAAGCTAGATAAAGCCACCCCTCAAGTGTCCAAATATAAGTAATATCAGTTACCCATACCTTATTGGGTTTTTCAACATTGAAATTCCGATCGAGTAAATTAGGATAAATCTGCAAATCATGATTAGAATCTGTAGTGATAACATATTTTCCTTTTTGTGTAGCTTTTAAGCCCATTTCCTTCATAAGACGAGCTACTGTTTTTTGGGAAACAATATACCCCCACTCCACCAAATCAGCATGCACTCTAGGGCTTCCATAGGTCCCATAGCTTTCATGAAAAGACTTACTGATTTTCCCCTTAATTTCCAAACGATATGCTTCTTTTTCTGATGGTGGTGTGTTTTGTTTTTTAAGCCATTTGTAATAACCACTTGTGGAAACCTCAAGAATTTCGCACATCTTCACAACCGCATGTTCATCAGAGTGAGCTTGAATGAAAGTATAGATTACGCTTGGTTTTTCGTGAAGATGTGCATCGCCTTTTTTAGTATTTCATTTTCTTCTCTTAACTGCTCTAATTCTTTTTCATATTGTTTTTTTAGTTTCTCTAACTCTTTAGGAGTTACATACTTCTCCGA
>NZ_JBYSWK010000112.1:0-903 GCF_058781025.1 Heyndrickxia sp. FW510-T9
TTCAAAGGCTCCTACCTATCCTGTACAAGCTGTACCAAAATTCAATATCAGGCTGCAGTAAAGCTCCACGGGGTCTTTCCGTCCTGTCGCGGGTAACCTGCATCTTCACAGGTACTATAATTTCACCGAGTCTCTCGTTGAGACAGTGCCCAGATCGTTACGCCTTTCGTGCGGGTCAGAACTTACCTGACAAGGAATTTCGCTACCTTAGGACCGTTATAGTTACGGCCGCCGTTTACTGGGGCTTCAATTCAGAGCTTCGCCTTGCGGCTAACCCCTCCTCTTAACCTTCCAGCACCGGGCAGGCGTCAGCCCCTATACTTCGCCTTGCGGCTTCGCAGAGACCTGTGTTTTTGCTAAACAGTCGCCTGGGCCTATTCACTGCGGCTCTCTCGGGCTTGCACCCTACCAGAGCACCCCTTCTCCCGAAGTTACGGGGTCATTTTGCCGAGTTCCTTAACGAGAGTTCTCTCGCTCACCTTAGGATTCTCTCCTCGCCTACCTGTGTCGGTTTGCGGTACGGGCACCTTTCACCTCACTAGAGGATTTTCTTGGCAGTGTGGAATCAGGAACTTCGGTACTATATTTCCCTCGCTATCACAGCTCCGCCTTTACGGTCACGGGATTTGCCTCGTGACCAGCCTAACTGCTTAGACGCACATATCCAATAGTGCGCTTACCCTATCCTCCTGCGTCCCCCCATCGTTCAAACGGTGAAGAGGTGGTACAGGAATATCAACCTGTTGTCCATCGCCTACGCCTTTCGGCCTCGGCTTAGGTCCCGACTAACCCTGAGCGGACGAGCCTTCCTCAGGAAACCTTAGGCATTCGGTGGAAGGGATTCTCACCCTTCTTTCGCTACTCATACCGGCATTCTCACTTCTAAGCGCTCCACCAGTCCTT
>NZ_JBYSWK010000114.1:0-742 GCF_058781025.1 Heyndrickxia sp. FW510-T9
TTATGGTTTCGAAAACCCCTGGCTATGCCGGGGGTTCTAAAGAGCTTCAAGCGTGGTATTAAAAAAACCTCACTTCATATGGTAGGATAAAGTTGGTTTCCCGACCACTTTATCTCGCCATAGAAGGAGGAATGCCCTTTGAAGGACATGAATAGTTTAGCACACACAACATGGAATTGTAAGTATCACATTGTATTTGCACCAAAGTACAGAAGACAAATTATTTATGGGAAATACAAAAAGAGTATCGGACAAATTATCCGGGATTTGAGTGAACGAAAGGGTGTTGTAATTCACGAAGCCAACGCTTGTCCCGACCACATTCATATGTTAGTAAGTATCCCACCGAAATTAAGTGTGTCTCAATTCATGGGTTACTTGAAAGGGAAAAGCAGTCTCATGATTTTTGATAGACATGCCAATTTAAAGTATCGATATGGAAATCGTAAATTTTGGTGCCGTGGCTTCTATGTCGATACAGTGGGCCGAAACAAAAAGCAAATACAAGAATACATTCGAAATCAGCTGGTAGAAGACTACCGAGGTGACCAGTTAACATTGTTCGAAGAGTTTGATCCGTTCACAGGAGAAAAAAATAAGAAGAAATAACGGAATTCTTTAGAATTGGTGAGAAAATGTGGTGCAAAAGGGAAACCCTTTCAGTGGGCCTTTAAGGCCAAGGCCGGTAAGAGAGGCTTTCAGCCGCAGAGCAAACCACCAGTTCACACTGGTGGTTTTGATT
>NZ_JBYSWK010000115.1:0-647 GCF_058781025.1 Heyndrickxia sp. FW510-T9
ATCGGGGTGGGAGACAGTGTCAGGCAGGCAGTTTGACTGGGGCGGTCGCCTCCTAAAGAGTAACGGAGGCGCCCAAAGGTTCCCTCAGAATGGTTGGAAATCATTCGTAGAGTGTAAAGGCACAAGGGAGCTTGACTGCGAGACCTACAAGTCGAGCAGGGACGAAAGTCGGGCTTAGTGATCCGGTGGTTCCGCATGGAAGGGCCATCGCTCAACGGATAAAAGCTACCCCGGGGATAACAGGCTTATCTCCCCCAAGAGTCCACATCGACGGGGAGGTTTGGCACCTCGATGTCGGCTCATCGCATCCTGGGGCTGTAGTCGGTCCCAAGGGTTGGGCTGTTCGCCCATTAAAGCGGTACGCGAGCTGGGTTCAGAACGTCGTGAGACAGTTCGGTCCCTATCCGTCGTGGGCGTAGGAAATTTGAGAGGAGCTGTCCTTAGTACGAGAGGACCGGGATGGACGCACCGCTGGTGTACCAGTTGTCTTGCCAAAGGCATCGCTGGGTAGCTATGTGCGGAAGGGATAAGTGCTGAAAGCATCTAAGCATGAAGCCCCCCTCAAGATGAGATTTCCCATAGCGCAAGCTAGTAAGATCCCTGAAAGATGATCAGGTTGATAGGTTCGAGGTGGAAGTGTGGCGACA
>NZ_JBYSWK010000116.1:0-514 GCF_058781025.1 Heyndrickxia sp. FW510-T9
AGCACCTTTGTGATTTTAGGACTTCCATAAATTTTTCTAGACTCCATATGTGCCTTTTTAATTTCTGCCGTTAATTTTTCCTTACGGACTTTTCGCTTACTTTTAGAACGCTTTTTCCATGCATAAAATCCACTTTTTGAAACACCTAATACCTCGCACATCTTCGCTACACGAAACTCGTGTAGGTGTTGTTCAATGAAGTTATAAATTACTTCAGGTCTTTTGCGAAGATGCCCATAGCCTTTTTTAAAATAGCATTTTCTTCTTCCAAATCACGTAATCTTTTTTCTAGATCCCGTTGCGCTTTTTCGTTTGGTTTTACATTTCCGCTTCCTACGAATGCAGCCTCGTTGTCCTTACTATATTTTTTCACCCAATTGTGTAAGGTTTGTTCCGCAAGATTTAACTCACGTGCTACTTCTGCGACTCTTTTTCCATCCTGTACCATTCGAACCGCATCTAGCTTGAATTCTTTATCGTAACTTTTTCTTTTCATGTTGGACACTCCCGATCA